>JAAYPX010000232.1 GCA_012519565.1 Clostridiales bacterium
ATTTAACCAAGGGATTGGCTATCATTGATATAATCCATCCTATAACAAAAGGGAGAAAAAATACTATTATTTTAGGAAGAACTAATAATAGTAAAAGTGCACTTATTATAACGAGAATTAAATTAATTATAATCTTACCATATATAATAGGATCCTTCATGTTGACTCCTTTTTTCACTAATATGTATACTATAAAGTAGATTAGTTCTTCCTAAAATAATAGTATTTTTTCTCCCTTTTGTTATAGGATGGATTATATCAATGATAGCCAATCCCTTGGTTAAATTTTTAGAAAAGAAGGTCAAGATATTAAGAAAGCATAGTTCTGCCATTATTATAATAGCTGTTATTGTAGCAATAGTAGTAGTTGCTAATTTTATCATAACTAAATTGGTAAAAGAAGCAGCTGAATTAATTAATGAACTTCCTGCTATTACTGAGCAGATGAATGAGCAGTTTGATAAAATATCAGAAAGGGTTCTGGATATATCAAAATCTTTGCCATCCAATGTTCAAGGTATTTTAGAAAACTTTTTAATGTCAATTGAAAATTATTTTGATAATTTAGTAAATAGCGACAAGTTACCAACGATAAGTTCTGCCAGTACATTTGCTAAAAATATTGCTGAAGGCTTTTTATTTATTATAGTTACAATCTTATCCGCTTACTTTTTCACGGCCAATCGTGAAGATATTATTAATGGCTTTAAAAAGCTACTACCAATTTCCGTCTCTGAGGGATGGAATATTATATTCGATAATTTTAAATCTGCAGTTGGAGGATATTTTAGAGCGCAATTTAAGATTATGTTATTATTGGTTGTGGTCATGTTTGGGGGATTTGTAATATTAGGTATAGAATATTCCTTCTTACTGGCACTGGGGATCGCCTTCCTGGATTTTCTTCCAGTTTTTGGAACAGGGGCTATCCTATGGCCATGGGCATTAAGTGACTTTATTGCTGGGGATTATATGAGAGCTGTAGGATTGATGGTTATTTATCTTATATGTCAAATATTAAAACAAGTACTACAACCTAAAATGGTTGGTGATAGTATAGGCCTAAGTCCTCTGGCAACCTTATTTTTTATGTATATTGGATATAGACTTTATGGTATCATGGGTATAATTCTAGGAGTTCCTGTGGGGATGGTTTTAGTAAACCTATATCGTAGCGGTATGTTTGATAGGATAATTAAAGGTTTCAAAATTATAGTACATGATATTAATGAGTTTAGAAAATTTTAGATATTAATTATAAATAATCCTAAAGTTCCATATACATGAAAATTATCTTATGGTAGTATTAAGAAAGTATACCATAAGATAAGAGGTAGTAAAATGAACGTAAATAGATATGATGTAAATTATAATGAAATTATATCTACAGATGAAATTGAACTAATATTAGCACGATATAATATAGGGAAAAAGCCTTTGGCAAAATTATTGGGATGGGGAGAGACTACCATCATAAGATATTTAGAAGGGGATATCCCTACCTTAGAATACTCCAATAAATTGAAGTCTATTTTATATGAACCTGAGTTTTACTATGCTATATTAATTAATAGGAAGGAAGTTCTTACAAAAGTTGCATATAGAAAGAGCAAGAAGGCTGTTATTGGTATTATTCTATCATCTAAACTAAATGCTGTTGCCTATTATATAGTCAATAAGGCTAATGCAGATATAAGCCCGATATATGTACAATATCTTATATACTATACTCAAGCTTTCTCATTGGCTCTTTATGACAGGGAGATGTTTGAAGAGGATATGCAAATTAATATCAACCAAGTACCCTATCTTAAATTATATAATCATATGAGAAAAGTTGGAGTATATACTTTGGATATTTCAGATAACATGCTTTCAGCGGAGGACAGACTTCTTATAGATGCCATCTATGATAGTTTCACATGGTATGGACCAAAAGCTTTACAGAAGTTAGTGTACTCTGAAAGAATAATGATGAAAATTTCTAGGGACAGGAATAATGATAAGATTATATCAAAAGTTACTTTAAAAGCATATTTTAATGAAGTTTTGCGCAAATATGATATTAATGAAATAAGTGAAATATGGAAATATCCCGATATAAGAATTCCAAAACTAAGGTAGTAGATTAAGATTATTCATTAAGGAAATATAATAAGTATAAAAGTAAATAAAGCAAGATAAAAGCTGTTAAAGATATTGACCTAATTGCTAGGATTTGTGTCATAAACTTTAACAGCTTTTTAGTTTATTTCTATAGATTAGTTACTCAGTCTGTTTCTCTTATCCCTCATCCTTTGGGTTGGGTCAAGTATTTTCTTACGAATTCTTAGACTGGTAGGAGTTACTTCCAATAATTCATCGGTTTCAATGAACTCCAGCGCCTGTTCTAAGCTTAGGATTCTTGGGGGAGAAAGTTTTAATGCATCATCGGAACCAGACGCTCTGGTATTGGTAAGCTGTTTACGCTTACATATATTTACCTCGATATCCTCTGGCTTTGCACATTGCCCGATCACCATACCAGAGTAAACTTTAACACCAGGACTAATAAATAAGGTTCCTCTTTCCTGAGCATTGTAGAGGCCGTAGGTAGTACTTTCACCAGCTTCGTATGCAATTAGGCTACCCTGTTTTCTGTATTGAATGTCACCTTTATAAGGGCCATATCCATCAAAGATAGAATTCATGATGCCATTTCCTTTTGTATCTGTTAGAAATTCACCGCGATATCCTATTAAACCTCTGGATGGTATGGAAAATTCCATTCTGCTTGTTCCATTGCTTGAATTAGACATATTAATTAATTCACCTTTACGTTGTCCAAGTTTTTCGATGACATTTCCGGCAAATTCCTCTGGTACATCAATCAATGTCAGCTCCATTGGTTCTAACTTCATACCATTTTCATCTTCCTGATAGAGAACCTCAGCTTTGCTAACGGAGAATTCATAACCTTCTCTTCGCATATTTTCAATGAGGACAGAAAGGTGTAATTCTCCTCTACCTGACACTTTAAAACTTTCGGTAGTCTCGGTCTCTTCTACACGAAGGCTGACATCGGTATATAACTCCCGCATTAAGCGTTCCCTTAAATGTCTGGATGTCACAAATTTACCTTCTGTTCCAGCAAGGGGGCTATCATTAACATTAAAATACATGGCTATGGTAGGCTCAGATATTTTTTGAAATGGTATGGCCTCAGGGTTTTCTGGTGAACAGATTGTATCTCCGATTTGGATATCGGCTATTCCGGAGATTGCAACAATAGCTCCAATACTAGCCTCATTAACTTCTATCCTCTTAAGACCATCAAACTCATATAACTTACTAATTTTAACTTTCTTTTGTTTAGAGCTATCATGATGGTTAAGCAATATAACATCCTGATTGACCTTAATAGAGCCATTATCTACTTTTCCAATACCGATTCTTCCTACATATTCGTTATAATCAATGGTGCTTATTAGAATTTGAGTATTCTTATCAGGGTCACCGCTAGGAGCAGGAATATAGTTAATAATAGTCTCAAATAAGGATTTCATATCACTTGCTTTATCGTCCAAGGACAGGGAGGCATAACCTGCTCTAGCAGAAGTAAATACAAAAGGGCAATCCAACTGCTCTTCATTGGCGTCTAATTCAATGAAAAGCTCTAGAACCTCATCAATGACTTCGTTAGGCCTTGCTTCAGGCCTATCCATTTTATTGATACAGACGATAACAGGCAAATTAAGCTCCAGGGCTTTCTTTAATACAAATTTTGTTTGTGGCATGGGTCCTTCAAAGGCATCAACTACAAGGATAACCCCATTAACCATCTTAAGAACCCGTTCTACTTCTCCACCAAAATCAGCATGTCCAGGAGTGTCAATAACATTTATCTTCACTCCATCATATCGAACTGCAGTATTTTTAGATAAAATGGTGATACCTCTTTCCCGTTCGATATCATTGGAGTCCATAACTCTATCAACAACATTTTGATTTGCACGAAATACGCCACTTTGCTTTAGGAGTTCATCCACCAAGGTGGTTTTACCATGATCAACATGGGCAATAATAGCGATATTTCTTACATCTTCTCTATTAATTAGCATAAATATCCTTCTTTCCAATCATATATACGCAACTTACTTATTGTAGCATAGGTAATAAATGAAAATCAACGGATGCAATAGAAAAAATAGATAAAAAATACTTAACTTTTTGTATATTTTAACAAATTTTAGTTAAACACATAATAAATTATAAGTTTTAATTCTAAAATATGGAAAGCAGCATATATTTATCATAGGTGAATGTTAGCTGTTTAATAAACAGAAGTTTACCCCGAATTATAGAACGGTTTGGTAACAATACCAAAAGGAAGGGAGAGGTACGATATGACAGATAAAGTATTTGATAACAATCAAGTAAGTATTGCAGGAGAGGTGATCAGTGAATTTACGTTCAGCCATGATGTGTTTGGAGAGGGATTTTATATCTTAGAGGCAGAAGTGCCAAGGCTAAGTTCTTCTGCTGACCTTATTCCTATTATGGTTTCAGAACGGCTCATTGATGTAAAGCAGGACTATAGGGGAAAATTTGTGGAAGTTATAGGTCAATTTAGATCTTATAATCGCCATGAAGAGAATAGGAACAAATTGGTCCTATCAGTATTTGCCAGAGAAATAAAAATTGTGGATGAACTATCAAGTGATGTAAAGCCTAATCATATTTTTCTGGATGGTTTTGTGTGTAAACCACCTATTTATCGAAAGACACCCTTGGGTAGGGAAATCGCTGATGTTCTGTTAGCTGTAAACCGCCCCTATGGTAAATCCGATTATATCCCATGCATCTGTTGGGGAAGAAATGCAAGATATGCAGAAACATTTAATGTAGGCGGTCATGTACAACTTTGGGGTAGAATCCAAAGTCGTGAATATCAGAAGAAGATATCTGAAAATGAATTTGAAAAAAGAATAGCCTATGAGGTATCTGTAAGTAAGTTAGAATATTTAGATGAATATTAATATATAAAATGGGTGCAGTATAACAGGCTATTTAAAAATATTAACAGGGAATATACATATAATACAGGAGTGTATTAATGGTATATCCCTGTTTTTTATCATCTTGGGGCGTAAAGCTTCATCAGGACCCACTGTAAAATATATCAATATAGGACTTGTGCTTTCTTTACCACATTCAAAGGCAAATGCATATAATGGAATATAGTATTAATTTACCTTGGAAAACTACATATTGACAATGGTATTATATAATGTTAATATAAATATACGAATATTGTGCAAGTATTATGGTAGAGGCGCAGTGTTGATTAGTATGCTACAGGATATGTCAGGCATAGAAGATTGTAGTTGAAAGGCAACATTGCCGAAATAGGGGTAAACCTGTATTTACTCCTATTGGGTATATGGTGAACAACCATATAACTGTCATCATTTCGATTTGCTATGAATTGATGGAGTGCTGCCTAAAGAATATAAAATCTGTAGTGTATGTAATAGGTCATATTGTATCACATAACAGTTATTCTTTAGAGTCGACCCCAGAAGTCGGCTTTTTTATATTATAAGAAAGACTAGTAATTTCTTGTATTAATTAAGAAACTAATGCTATCTTATAATATAAAATAATTATATAAAGAAGATAAAATTGCACTCCGCTACCCATTATTGAGAGAGATATTTCAAATTGATCAGACTCAATCAATTCATGATTGTTTTAACAGTATTGTAAAATAAACTTATTTTTATTATGGAGGTATCTAATATGGCATTATTTAAAGGAGCAGGTGTGGCTATAGTTACACCATTTAATGAAAATCTGGAAGTGGACTATGAGAAATTGGCAGAACTGATTGAGTATCAAATATCAGAGGGAAGCGATAGTATTATAATCTGTGGAACAACTGGCGAAGCTTCCACACTAACCCATGAGGAGCACTTAGAGTGCATCCGTTTTACAGTGGAGAAAGTGAATAAAAGGGTACCAGTTATTGCAGGAACGGGATCCAATTGTACGCAAACAGCTATTTATCTTTCACAAGAATCAGAGAAGTATGGTGCGGATGGTTTACTGGTTGTAAGTCCATACTATAATAAAGCAACTCAGAATGGATTAATAGCCCATTATACAGCTATAGCTAAATCTGTTAATATTCCAATAATAGTATATAATGTTCCTTCAAGAACAGGATGCAATATCTTGCCTAAAACTATGGCTACAATGGTTAAAGAAGTGGATAATATAGTGGGTATTAAAGAAGCCAGTGGAGATATTGCTCAGGTAGCAGAACTTATGTATCTTACAGATGGCAAGATAGATCTATACTCTGGTAATGATGATATGATTGTTCCTACACTTTCTGTAGGTGGCATAGGCGTTATATCTGTACTATCCAATGTGGCACCAAGACAAACCCATGATATGGTAATGCGTTATCTAGAAGGGGATACTAAAGGCAGTATGGAACTTCAATTAAAATTAATGCCTCTTGTTAAAGCCTTGTTTAGTGAAGTTAATCCTATTCCAGTTAAAAAGGCACTGAATCTATTAGGCTTTAACGTGGGAGGATTAAGAATGCCTCTAACAGAGATGGAACCTGCCAATACTGAGAAATTAATTCAAGCATTAAAAGAATGTGGTTTTATTAAATAAACTGCTAATAATATATATTACCAGGAATAATCTAAGGTTATTCAACAGCGGTAGTAACTTTAGATAGTATCAATCATAGGAGGAAGCTTATGGCTAATATAATATTACGGGGATGTAATGGAAAAATGGGGCAAGTGATAACAGAGATGGTAGAAGCTGATAAGGATGCTATCATTGTTGCTGGTGTCGATATAGCTCAAAACAATATTCAGCGTTATCCTGTATATCAGAATTTCGCCCATTGTAATGTTAAAGCGGATGTCATTATAGACTTTTCTTCTCCTATAGGAATTGAGGAGATGCTAGATTATGCAGTAGACAGGGGTATAGCTATTGTTTTATGTACTACAGGCTTTTCTAAAGAACAGTTAGTTTTAATTGAAGAGGCTTCAAAGCATATTCCAATTCTTAAATCAGCCAATATGTCCATGGGGGTTAATCTAATCTTAAAATTGGTTCAGGAGGCAGCTAAAGTTCTCACAGAAGCAGGTTTTGACATAGAGATCGTTGAGAAACACCATAATAAAAAAGTAGATGCACCATCAGGTACAGCCCTTGCCATTGCAGATGCTATAAATGAAGTATTAAATAATGAGTACCAATACAAATATGATCGATCCCAAGAAAGGGTACCTAGAAATAGTAAGGAAATTGGTATATCTGCAGTTAGAGGCGGAACTATAGTAGGGGAGCATGAGGTTATCTTCGCAGGAACCGATGAGGTAATAGAAATTAAGCATACCGCTTATTCTAAAGCTATTTTTGCTAAAGGAGCAATCCAAGCGGCAAAGTATCTTCCTAATAATGAGCCTGGAATGTATCAAATGAGTGATGTTATAGGCTAAATATGTTGGCACATTGCAATTAAGGTGACCGTTAAAAAGTGATAAAAAAAGAGGGGAATACCCTCTTTTTTTA
>JAAYPX010000233.1 GCA_012519565.1 Clostridiales bacterium
ACTTTTTAAGTGAAAGCAATAATTAGGTGAAATACAGTAACTATGCGGTGCTAGGCACCGATTAATGATTTATCATGAATAATTCAGGTTAATATATAAGTAGTTTTAATTACGATATGATATATTATACCATACCATTATTAGCAGTTACAATATATATTTGCAAAAAGATACATATAGATTATCATAGTTACTGCTTAGACCGGGCAAGTTAAATGATATGACTTCGATAAAGGTTCCAGCTCCAAGACGCCTACAGTCTGACATCTAATAATTGACAGGGTGTAAACGGTAATTTAATTTAGGATAAGTTAATGATACAAAAAATGCTTTTAATATGAATATACTTATGATATAATATCAAAAAGCAAATAGACGCTAAGGAGGCAAAACAATGAAACATATTAAAACTTTAAATACTAAAAATTTAAAGGATACTGTGAAGACAGGTGGATGTGGTGAATGCCAAACATCTTGCCAGTCAGCATGTAAGACATCTTGTACAGTCGGTAATCAAACTTGTGAAAACAAATAAGAATTTACATAAAATGATTTTATGCATTTCAATGCCTGAATTTTTAGTCCTATCAGGCTATATGACAACTGGATTACGACAAAATATTATGGAGTGAATTAAATCTATCTATAATAGTGAATTGCGGGACTGCCTTAAAATATTTATTATATTTTAAGACAGTCCTATTCGTTATGGAAAAAAGGAGGAAAATATATTGGTTCATCAATATAAAAATAATGGCTATAACATTGTACTGGATGTAAACAGTGGAATGGTTCATGTGGTAGATGATTTGGCTTACGATATCATTGCCATGTATGAGGATAATAGCCGAGATCATATTATTGCTGCCATGGTTGAAAAATATTCAAAACCTGAAAATATGGATCTCATTATAGATGAAAGCGGCGCAAAGAACAATTTTACTGATTACATGGAGTCCTTAGTTAGACAGATTTCTGAAATCATAGATGATATAGAACAATTAAAAGAAGATGGGAATTTATTTACTGAAGATGTTTATGAGAATTACATCTATGATTTTAAAAAGCGATCTACAGTGGTAAAGGCCCTTTGCTTACATATTGCCCATGATTGTAATTTGGCATGTAAATACTGCTTTGCAGAGGAAGGAGAATACAAGGGTAGGAGAGCCCTTATGAGCTATGAGGTGGGCAAACAGGCCCTTGATTTTCTAGTGGCCAATTCTGGCAAGCGTAGAAATCTGGAAGTTGATTTCTTTGGTGGCGAGCCACTGATGAATTTTCAAGTGGTAAAGGATTTAGTTCTTTATGGTAGGGAACTAGAGAAAGTTCATGATAAGAAGTTCCGTTTCACTTTAACCACCAACGGTATCCTATTAGATGATGATATTATGGAATTTGCAAACCGTGAGATGAGCAATGTTGTTCTTAGCATAGATGGCAGGAAAGACATTAATGATATGATGCGCCCCAGTAGAAATGGAAAAGGAAGCTACGAAATAATTATGCCAAAATTCCAGAAGTTCGCTGAAAGCAGAAACCAAGATAATTACTATGTAAGAGGCACTTTCACCCGTAATAATTTGGATTTTTCAGAAGATGTAAAACATCTGGCTGATCTTGGTTTTAAGCAGATTTCTGTTGAGCCTGTTGTAGCACCACCGGAAGAGCCATATGCCCTAAGAGAAGAAGATTTGCCTGTATTGTTTGAAGAATATGATAAATTGGCTAAATTTATTATAGAAAGAAAAAGAGAGGGTAAGGATTTCAACTTCTTTCACTTTATGATTGATTTATCTGGCGGCCCCTGCGTAGCAAAGCGCCTTTCAGGTTGTGGATCTGGTACAGAGTATCTAGCTGTGGCTCCTTGGGGAGATTTATATCCATGCCATCAATTCGTAGGTATGCCTGAGTTTTTGATGGGCAATGTTTTTGAAGGAGTTAAAAGAGCAGATATCCAAGAGGAATTTAAACAGTGTAATGTTTATTCTAAGGAAAAATGCAAAAAGTGCTTTGCAAAATTCTACTGTAGTGGAGGATGTGCAGCTAACTCCTATAACTGTCACGGCACTATCAATGACTGCTATGATATAGGCTGTGAATTACAGAAAAAAAGAGTAGAATGTGCAATTATGATAAAAGCAGCCGAACATGATATGATGGATTAAATAATATTATAGTTGACTTATTAACAGTTATAAGGATAAGAAAGACGGGATATGTGTGGAGAACTGGTTTATAAAGAACAGAAAAGCGGATTTTAATGCCATTATGTCTAGATGCGGATGCAGTGAAGTACTGGCTAGGTGTCTGGTTAATCGGGGCTTAGAAGATTTGGATGAGATAGAAGCTTATATCAATCCTCAGCTATCAAAACTTCATAATCCACTATTACTAAAAGATATGGAGAAAGCATGCCTTCTTTTATCAGCTAAGATAAAAGAAGGCAAGAAGATAAGGATAATAGGAGATTATGATGTTGATGGGATTATAGCAACATATATCTTATACCAAGCACTTAAAAAAGTTGGGGCCCAGGTGGACTATGACATACCTGATAGGGTTAAGGATGGTTATGGAATTAATGTACATATGGTAGAAGAAGCCAAAAGAGCTTCTGTTGATACCATTCTTACTTGTGATAATGGTATAGCTGCCCTTGATCCAATTGAAAGGGCTAAAGAGCTTAGAATGACTGTTATTGTTACAGATCATCATGATTTAGCTGTTATTGATGAAGAGCTTGTATTACCTGCAGCTGATGCTATAGTTAATCCTAAGCAACCGGATTGTTCCTATCCTTTTGCTGAATTATGTGGTGCTGCTGTGGCGTATAAGCTGGCACTGGCTATACTTCAAAAGTTTGAGTTTCCTAATATAGAACAAATAGGAGATGAACTACTCTCCTATGTAGCCATTGCAACAGTTTGTGATGTTATGGATTTGGTTGGTGAAAATAGAATAATTGTCAAATATGGTTTAAATATGCTACAGCAGACTGATAATATGGGGCTACTGGCGCTAATGGATGCCTGTGGTATAGAGAAAGAGCATCTGTCAGCCTATCATTTAGGATTTGTTCTGGGACCTTGCTTAAATGCATCAGGAAGGCTGGATATAGCCAAGAAGGGCCTGGCCCTGTTACTTTCACAGTCCCAAGAGGAAGCAAGATCCTTGGCCCATGAGGTCAGGGAACTAAATGAACTACGGAAAAATATGACGGCTGATGGTGTGGAAAGGGCAGTACAATTAATTGAGGAAACTTCTCTAAAAGATGATAAGGTGCTAGTTGTATACCTTAAAGATTGCCATGAAAGTATTGCAGGTATTATAGCAGGCAGACTGAAGGACAGATATTATAAACCCACCTTGGTATTGACTGATGCTGAGGGCTGTGTTAAAGGGTCTGCCAGATCCATAGAAAGTTATAATGTATTTGAAGAATTATCAAAATGCCGCCATCTGCTTAATAAGGTGGGAGGCCACCCTATGGCTGCAGGATTTTCATTGCCAGCATCTAATGTGGAGCCTTTAAGAGAACAATTGAATAAAAATACAAGCTTAACAGATGAGATGTTGGTACCCAAGGTGACCATTGATGTACTTCTACCTTTGGGCTATCTTAATGAAGAGTTGGTTGAGGAACTCAAATTGTTAGAGCCATTTGGCAAAGGTAATGAAAAACCCCTTTTTGCAGAAAAGGATCTTACCATTAAAAGTGCCAGGGTGATAGGCAAGAATGGCAATGGTATTATGTTTAAGGTTGTAAATATGTATGGGAAGATGATGGATGCCTTATACTTTGGTGATGTAGAACAATTCTTCAATTATTTGGGAGAACGTTATGGATTTGAGGAAGCTGAAAATCTTCGGACAGGTCGTGGAACCAATATAAAGCTTACCGTTACCTATTATCCTCGCATTAATGAATATAATGGATACAGGTCAATGCAAATACTAATACAAAATTATAGATAAAAATAATAGTTAAAGAATAATAGTTAAAGAATTATAAATAAAAATGATAAATAAACAATTATAGATAAATGTTATAGATAAATAAGGTCTAGGCTAGTGGCAATAGAAAGCTTCCTATGTAAACTTAAGAGTTTACTTGCGAAATTCTATGTTTTTTTAGACTTTTAGTGGATTTTACTGTATTATTACAGAAACATGGATAAATATACTTTACGAAACATGAAATTTAGTGATATAATATTTTTCTATAGATAGAGAAATATTTATAAAGCCACAAAAACTAATGATAGTATAAGAGGGTATTATATTTATATATAAATTTACTTTAATAAAAATTTATATTAATAATATTTAAAGGATAAAATATAAAATTAAAGTTGGATATACCACAAAATTTTGTGCTGACAAAAATCAAC
>JAAYPX010000234.1 GCA_012519565.1 Clostridiales bacterium
TATACTATTATTCATAGAGAATATCCTCCTTTGTTTATTTTTTTGTCTCATCAACTTAATGATAACACAAAGTGATATTCTCTACATTTATTTTTTTGCTTTTAACTTAAAGTAATTTTACGCTATTGTAATAAAGGCCTATTCTTATATTCATAAATCCAATAAAAACCTATGGATATCTTATTTATAATAAATTTAATAAAATTTTGCGAAAATAGCATACTAATATAAAGAATATTAAGTAAAGGAGTATCGCTATTTTGAAAAAATTATTATACATCACGGTTAATTCAAAGCCTGAAAATTTATCAACTAGTAAAACCATAGGTAGGGCTTTAGTTAATGGATTTATCCGTAAACACCCAGATTTTTCAATCGAAGAGTTGGATTTATATACGGAACATATCCCCAGGCTAGAGTATCAATACTTTGAAAGTAGAAATTGCATTATTAATGAAGAAGTAACTAAACAACTACCGGAAAAAGAACAAAGGGAAGTAGCAAAAATTGTTGACCTATGTAATCAATTTGTAAGTGCTGACGTTTATGTAATTGCCTCACCTATGTGGAGTATGTCCTTTCCATCTCCATTAAAAGAATATATAGATTGTATAGTTCAGGTTAATAGAACAATCACCTTTCCAGAGAAAGGTAAAAAACCTGAAGGACTTCTTAATGACAGACCTAGAACGGTTGTATATATACAATCCTCTGGCGGAGAAATACCATGGATGTTGAGACCTGTTTTTAATAAGGGATTAGATTATGTTGAAGATATAATGAAGGCTATGGGTATAAGTAAATTTGAAAGACTATTGGTAGATGGAACTGGCACCACTGAGGAAGAAAGATTAGCAGCTATTGAAAAAGCCAAAGAAAAAATTGATGACATAATTGATAAAATCCAAGTTGAAGAACTGGTTCATATCTAGTTTAATATAGGGGATGTTCCATGGAACATCCCCTTTTCTTCAATATTTTTAGCTAAACTTAATCTAGATGCTGCCAATCATCATCTATTCTTTAGTTTACATATCCTCTGGGTCATGGTGCCCATTGGGCAATACACACACCAGGAACGGGGTTTGAAAAGTAGCATGGTAATTAAGCCAATTACTGTAGATGTCAACATAACACTATAAAATCCAAAAGCAAATTGAGCAACCCAGGGGGCAAAAACACTACCATGGTAAGCAAAATGCCAGGGTAATTTAAATGTCCATAATAACTTAACTATTTCACTAAGTCCGTTTACTTCGGAAAATACTAGATAGGTTGAAAAAATCATATTTCCAAACATTATTAGGAAAAATGTTAAAAAGCCATATCTAAACCAAGTACTTTTCATAAAATTGGGTATATCTTTGTTCCTTGATAGCTTTAATTTACTACCTAGCAAATTAAATAGCTGACCTCTACCACAATATTTATTGCAATATGCTTTATTTCCTTTAACCACCGATATGGTCAAGGGGGTAAGGAAGCAAATCATCCCTAGCCAGGCAAAAAGGATGTTTATAAACCCTAATATTAGATATACTGTAGATACAATCCACAGATAATCATACCAGTTTTTATTCTTATTTTTCATTATCCAATCCCTCCTGACTAGTATTATGTTGCATTATAGTAATCACCGATGCAGGGCAGATCTTTGCACACAAACCACATCCAATACACTTTTGTAAGTCTACCTCTGCATATATTCCTTTGGGCACAGAAATAGCGCCTCTAGGGCACACCTTAATGCAGCTACCACAAGCTACACACTTACTTTTATCCACTTGGGCATAACGTTTTCTTCTTTGTGTTACCATAAATAACCTCCGCACGTTTTTATCCATGATAACAATTATAGGGGTGTTTTTCTGTAACTTCATCACAGTTATCTAATAAGGTCTTACCTAAAATAATTTACAACAATCAAAAAGCTGTTTGTAAAACTATATAGTTTTACAAACAGCCTTTAATTAATAATATTAATTTTTCTTCTGGCTAATTAAATCTGATAAGAAAGCTAAGGCCAATCCTTGACCCCAGCCTTGAATCCACTCTTTAGGTATAGTACGATATCCTTCTCTGTCTTTCATAACAGCTGTACCGCCTGATACATTTAGGACACGTCCATCTTCACTAATATTATCTAGTACACCTTTTAATGCTTTATTAACATATTTACTGTGTAGTGGATTTTGATTATTGATCATTGCCGCAGCAATACCGCAGGAAGCAGATACCTCTTCATAAGCTTCCTCATCATCTAGTATAGTTCTCCATAAACCATTGTCAGTTTGTAGATATTTTATTGCAGCTAATTGATCACGAACAGAGCATTCCACATCCATACACTGTGGATATAAGTACCAATCATGTAATTGAGCTTTAACTAAGGACATGGTATAAGCAGCCCATGCATTGGCTCTACCCCAATAAAATCCTGACATATGATCTTTGTTAATATTATCATATCCATGATACCATAAGCTGGTAGAAGGATCTTGTAAGTACTTAATATGCCAAGCATATTGATCTAAGGCATCATTAATGATTTCTTGATCTTGTAATTTAACACCTACACGTAACATGAAAAATGCTGCCATAAACAGTGTATCTGCCCAAGCCTGCTCCTTAAATCCTAAATGCACTAAAACCCCTTCTCCAAAGCGAAGAGCTGTATTTCTTAGGAAATCTATTTTACTCATAACAAGATCCCAATACTTCTGATCGCCTGTTTCTTCGTATAATGTTATGAGCATATGTCCCATAGCACAAGTATTGATAGTCCATTCAGGCATTCCTAACTCAATATATTCGTCAGTCCATGCTTTAAGCATATCCAAATATTCTTTATTACCTGTTGCTTCATAAGCTCTGGATACGCCATAGTAAGCTACGCCACATGGCCAATCCCAAGTTAAATCCATAGTCATGGTCTTTCTTACAACATTGTCGATAACTTTCTCGATTTCTTCCCTGTTGTATTCTAATTTCAGCATGTTTCTTCTTCCTCCTATTTGGTTCCCATCAGGGAACCTTAATAATTAATAGTATTCTCTAAACATTCTATATGGCTGTATCTATAGACAGCCTCTGCCTTATATCATAATACATTTTTTCAATTTTGTGAACACTTAGATTGATAATAAATGAAGAATTGCTGATTTACCACTAAAAAGTTATTTCAATTTATAATTATTTATTACCTGAATTGTTCTATCTATATCCTCATCCCCATGGGCACTGGATATAAACATAGCTTCATATTGGGAGGGAGCTGTGTATATACCATTATGTAACAGATAATGAAAATACCTGGAGTATTGATCCACATCTGAGGTCATAGCCGTACTATAATCAATCACTGCTTCTGTAGTAAAAAACACAGATAGCAGAGATCCTATTTGATTTACCCATACCTGGTCCTGTAAATTCCTTTTAATGGCATTAACCAGTCTTTTTGCATTATTTTCCATTCTGTCATATATTTTATCTCCCTCATTTTTTAAGATTAATAATGTCATTATCCCTGCTGCCGTAGCAATTGGGTTACCAGAGAGGGTTCCTGCTTGATATACTGGACCAAGAGGTGCAACAACACTCATAATCTCTTTCTTTCCCCCATAGGCCCCTACGGGCATGCCACCTCCCACTATTTTACCCAAGGTGGTTAAATCAGGTTTTATATTATAATAGCCCTGGGCTCCTCCCAGACCTAGTCTAAATCCACTTATTACTTCATCAAATATTAACAAGGCTTCATGTTCTAGTGTTATATTTCTTAATAATTCTAAAAATCCCTTTTGGGGAAGAACAAGTCCCATATTGGCAGCCACAGGCTCTACTATCACAGCCCCTATCTTATCACCATATTGCTTAAATAGCTTTTCTACTGATTCTTCATTATTATAATCTGCTATTAGTGTGTTTTTAGTATAATCCAGGGGAACTCCTTCACTATCGGGTATTGACTGAGTTAAGGAACCAGAGCCTGCCTTTACCAATAAGCCATCGGAATGACCATGATAACATCCACGGAATTTAACAATCATATCTTTTTTCGTATATCCCCTCGCCACACGAATAGCACTCATTACAGCCTCAGTCCCTGAACTTACTAGCCTAACACTTTCCATGGATGGCATTAATTCTCCAATTAACTTTGCCAGAATATATTCATTCTTTGTGGGGGCCCCAAAGGTAAGACCTTTATCGCAAGCTGCTTTTACAGCATTAATAACCCTATCATCACTATGGCCCAAGATACTAGCTCCCCATGAGCATACGTAGTCAATATATTCATTACCATCTACATCATATATTTTAGAACCTTTTCCTTTATCAATAAAAAGTGGTCTACCTTTTACAGCCATAAAGGATCTTACTGGACTGTTTACGCCACCAGGAATATAGCTTTTGGATTTTCTATATAATTCTCTCGATTTATTCAGTCTGTTCATCCTATCACCTATCCAATATTTTAAATTATATCTTATCCAACCACTTGGCTACATCTAAAGCATGATATGTAATAATAATTGATGCACCTGCCCTTTTCATGGCCATCATATTTTCTAATACAATTTTCTTTATCAACCCAATTGTTTGCAGCAGCCGCTTTAACCATGGCATACTCTCCACTGACATTATAAGCCGCAATTGGATAGTTTGTTTTATCAGCAACCTCCCTTACTATATCCAGATAAGCTAAAGCTGGCTTTACCATTAGTATATCTGCCCCTTCTTTAATATCTTCCTCACACTCCCTAATAGCTTCCTTCCTGTTGGCATAGTCCATCTGATATGTTTTTCTATCCCCAAAACTGGGAGCTGAATGGGCTGCCTCCCTAAAAGGTGAATAATATGCCGATGCATACTTAGCACTATATGACATAATAAGCACCTCTTTAAAACCTGCATCATCCAAGGCTTCTCTAATTTTTTTCACACGACCATCCATCATATCAGAAGGAGCAATAATATCAGCCCCAGCCTCTGCCATGGATACGGCCATCTGAGATAGGAGTGGCAAGGTCTCATCATTTAATATTATTCCATCCCTTATAAGGCCACAATGGCCATGGGAGGTATATTCGCAAAGGCACACATCAGCTATTACTATCATATGGGGCCTTTTTTCTTTTATATATCTGATTGCTTTCTGGGTAATTCCCTCCTCTGCATAAGCCTGACTTCCCACTTCATCCTTGTATTCTGGAATACCAAAAATAATAATTGAATTTACGCCTACTGAAACTACGCGGTCTATTTCCTCATCTATCCGGTCAAGGGAATACTGAAAAATACCTGGCATCGATGATATGGGATTTTTAATTCCAACCCCTTCTATTACAAAGACAGGATATACCAGGTCTGATTTATTTAATGTAGTTTCCCTAACCATAGCTCTTATTTGCTCATTTACCCTAAGTCTTCTCATTCTATTCATAGGGATTTATCCTCCATAAATATTCATATAATCATTTATCCTACTTACTAAACCATTTACATCACATTCATTGGCTATAATATCCACTGGATTATTAAACTTTATTACAGCTTCTGAAGTTACCTTACCTATACAAGCAATTTTATTTTTTAAGGATAGGGCTAAATTCATTTTATTAAGCTCTTTAAAAAATGAATTAACACCAGAAGCACTGGCAAAAACAAAGCAGTCAATATCATTTATTAAATCATTATCGAGCTGAGAAGATAGCTGGCCCACCACATCATAAAATGGTATTTCTTGATAAGCTATTTCCTTTTTAGTTAGGACTTCTAATAATTCCTTACTGCCCTGCCTAGCCCTCGGTATCAAGACCTTTTCACCATTTGCAACAATCTCACTGAATTGATAGGCTAAATCCCTGGTGGTATATTTATTTGGTATAAAATCAGCAAGGTAACCATGTTTTCTCAGTTCATCCTTGCTTCCACTACCAATTACAGCAAATTTAATACGACTTAATCTTCTATGGTCTATACCTAAGTCATTCATTTTAGTAAAAAATAATCTTATAGCATTCTGACTTGTGAATAGAAGCCAATTATATGTATCAATTCTTTTAAGACACTCTCTTAGTATATTACTCTCAGCTGTTTCTACTATTTTCATATCACAGACATCAAGCACTTGATAGCCTTCATCTTCTAGTTTTTCTCTTAGCTTCTTACGCATTAGCTCAGTGCCTGTTATACCAATCGTAATTAGGCTAGCAGTTTTACTAATAGCTTGATAATTGATTTTATTAACAGACTTATAATTTAGCTTAGCCGTCTCCCCAATTACAATAATAGCTGGGGATGGCAACTGCTCTTTTTTAACCACTTCAACAATGGTAGCTAACCTTCCCCGTACTGTTATTTGATTAGCTGTGGTACCATTAGATATAACAGCCACAGGAGTATCTGCTGATTTGCCAGACTGTAACAACTTATCAACAATCTTATCAATAGAAGCTAGCCCCATTAAGAAAATCAAGGTTCCCCCTAGTTTAGCCAGTATCTGATATTGCTCCAAATCCAACTCTGTACCTGTCATAGTATGGCCAGTTATAACATGAAAGCTTTGACTTATTCCCCTATGGGTTACAGGTATACCAGCTGCTACTGGAACTGCGATAGCTGATGTTACACCAGGGACCACCTCAAAAGGTATCCCATGGCTTATCAGTTCCTGAGCTTCTTCCCCGCCTCTTCCAAATACAAAGGGATCCCCTCCTTTTAAACGGACCACCATTTTATAAGTCTTGGCATATTCTATCAAGAGCTTATTAATATCTGCTTGTTTCATGGAGTGATTGCCCGCTTCCTTGCCCACATAAACCATATGGCAATCCTTCTTAAGACAATTAAGTAACTGGGGGGAGACTAACCTATCATATATTACTGCATCACACTGTTTAAGTAATTCCATCCCCTTGAGGGTAATTAATCCCTCATTCCCAGGCCCTGCTCCAACTAAATATACTTTTCCCATGGAAACCACCCTTGCTATCTATTTTCTCTCTAATATTTACTTTCTTAATCTCTCCATCCATCTTCTTTAGTATCCATATATCTGCAGTATCATTCTTGACCTTGGAATATATACTATAGGCCTCCTTAAAATCTGTATCTTCATATGAACTTGCCTGCCATAAGCTATATAAACTTCTTTCAATTAACAACTCCATCCTGCTGTTTTTATCACAGATTTTATGCAGTATATCAATCCATCTATTATCTTCTCTACCTTCAATTGCAATAATTCCTTGACCTGGGGCTGGTATGAATTCATCAACTCCAAAATATTTGTACTGATATCTAGCTTCCTGGTGAAGATTTAACCTTTTTAGTCCAGCAGCAGCTAAGACTATGCCATCGTAGATACCAGACTCTAATTGTTCTAAACGGGCAATTACATTACCCCTAATTGGTTTACACTGAACATTGCTATAATGTCTCTTGATTTGAAGCTCTCTTCTTAGACTGGATGTCCCGACTATGGCTGATCTTTTATTCTTAAATGCTTCAATATCAGTAGTAACTAGCACATCCCTTGGATCTTCTCTTTTAAGCACTGATAAGATTTCCAGTCCTTTAGGTAGTTCTATAGGCATATCCTTGGCACTGTGTATTGCAATATCTATTTCCCCATTAAGTATTTTTTCTTCAAATTCTTCTACAAATATACCTTGACTCCCAAACTCAGTAAGTGGTTTGTCTAAGTTCTTATCCCCTACTGTATCATATGTAACTATTTCAAAGTCCAAATCAGGGCACACCTCTTTAATTGCCTCTATAACTAAATCAGTTTGAACCAAAGCCAATTTACTAGCTCTTGTTCCTATTTTTATTTTTCTTTCTTCCATTATAACTCCTTAAGGCCCCCTATAATTTCCTCTATTTCTTTTTGCTCTAATCCTCTCCCCGCTTCTTTACCACAGGCTATTAACTTCATATATATCTTCTTTCTCATATTCCCATCTGGAACAAATTCCTTAATATATTCCCTTACCTCACCCAAGATATCAATTAAGTCCCCGTAATACTCTGGAATATGCTTTTCCAATTCTTCTTTAATAACTACTGTAAACATTGGACTTTTTCCACCGGTTGATATGGTTAACAAGAGATCTTTCTTTTTTATGATAGCTGGAAAGATAAAATTACTTTGTTCTTTGTCATCCACAACATTTACTAATTTATTATTATTCTTGCATAAGTTTGCTATATATCTATTAAGCTCATGATTATCTGTGGCAGCTATAACTATATCTGCTTGTAAGATATCTTCCTGGCAAAATTCCCTTTTTATAATATTTAAATCTGTCTCGTATGCTGAATTTTTTAGGGTATATATCTCTTTGCATATTTCAGGTGCTACTAGATGAATTTTTATATTAAATTGCAATAAAACTTTTACTTTATGTAAAGCGATCTTTCCACCTCCCACAATCAAACAGACTTTATCACTGATATCCATATAAAAAGGGAAAAATGCCATTAACTTTCCTCCTTAATCATTAATTTTAGGCAGTTCAATAATCTTAGGATCTCATCAGCAGTTAAGATTTTTCTTAATTTATATAAGACATTGGGAAACCCTTTCTTCTTAATAAACTTCTCTATTTTAATTATATCCTTACTTAATTCATTATAATAAATTGCCTTTCTAATCTCTTCTATTCTATCCTCTATAATAAGCCTAGCCTTCTCCATCTCCTTTAGTTTCAGATGATTATTTTCCTTTGATAGATACTGAAAATCATCTATATCCATCATTGATATATTATTCAAGTTCTTAATATCCTTATCTATGTCGCAGGGAACGGCCAAATCTATAAATAATTTGGGACTCTTATTTTCCTGTAATACTTTCTCTACCATTTCCCTAGTTAAGACATAATGGGGACTGATGGTAGCACTGATAACCACATCAGCCCAGGGTATATATTCATATCTTCTATCATGCAAGATCCATTGTATCCCCTTGTCATTATTTGATTGAACTAAGGCTTCCCTTCTTGTGCCTATTAATTTAATATTCTTCTTGGAATATAGATTCTTAACTAATATATTTCCCATTTTTCCTGTGGCGCCCAGGATTAAAACATTTCCTGACTTTTTGTCGTTAATAAATTTAATTACCTCGCTGGCTGTTAGGGTTCCAATGGATGTTGCTGTAGTGGAGATTTTAGTTATAGTCCTAACAGCCTTAGCTGAGCTTATAGCTCCTTGAAATATTATATTTAGCTCATCATTGCTAGTCTGGCTGTCTAGGGATTTAAGATAGGCTTCTTTTACTTGCCTTAAGATCTCCCCTTCTCCAACAACCATAGAATCCATACCGCAGACTACATAAGACAGATGCCTAATGGCTTTATCATCACTATAAATATCTATATATCTCTTTAAGTCACAAAGGGAGATCTTCTTTTCTTTGGCAATAATATTTTCAATCTCATCAATAGCAGATACCTGTCCGCTATAGTATAGCTCTGTGCGATTACAGGTGGAAATAATAATACATCCCTTTACCCCTTTACTTAGTATGTGCTTTTCCACTTGCGTTTTATTTTCTAGGGTAAAGGATAGTCTCTCCCTGAGCTTTAGTGGAGCCTTTTTATAAGTAATACTTAGGCAATGCATAATGCTTCCTCTATTAGTTTTTTAAACTTATCCCAGCCTATCCTATCTATGGTAAATCTAAATCTTTCCTTGGGCCTTCCA
>JAAYPX010000235.1 GCA_012519565.1 Clostridiales bacterium
TAATTATCTCCACTACTAACTTCAGTTTAGGATGTCTATAATTTAATTTGTGCATACGAATCAAACACGGCTACCTTTGAATGAATTTCAAGCGCTATAATAAATGATTTCACCCTATCAATTTTTTCACAAAGTTGCACACTATATTAATTTAAAGTATAATGGATATAATAACTAAAATATTGGATAAAATAGTCTATGAAGAAAGGCATGATAAATATGATGAATCATTTTAAAGAGATTTCCCCAGAACAACTAAGGAAGAATACATTTCAAATGCTTGGTAAGGATTGGATGTTAATTACTGCAGGAAATCAGGATAAAATAAATACAATGACTGCTTCCTGGGGAGGCCTTGGAATTATGTATGGTAAGGAAGTTGCTTATGTCGTTATTCGTCCCCAGAGATATACCAGAGAGTTCGTTGATCAGGAAGAAACTTTCTCTCTAAGTTTTCTAGGTAAAGAATATAGAAAAACTTTGAACTACCTAGGGTCTGTCTCAGGCAGAGATGAAGATAAAATAGCCAAATCAGATCTAACAGTGGGCTGGATTGACGACACCCCTTATTTTGAAGAATCCAATTTTATAATGGTATGCAAAAAATTACTTAGACAGCCTTTAAACATTGATTGTCTATTGGAAGAAAAATTAAAACAGACTTGGTATAGAAACAATGACACTCACATTCTATACATTGCTGAAATAACCAAATTATTAAAAAGAGTTAAGGGTAACTAAATTAATTACTTGATACTAAAAACCATGGATTTAGGGACAATATATTACACCTATATTCCATGGTTTTTTATAAAGATAACTCAATTATAGTTTCTCTATTCATTCAAACATATTTTATTAAAGCTATTTTATATCTGTATTTTTAAATGCAATTATACCTATAACAGTTGATAGCACCAAAAAGGCAATTCCTACAATAATGGATCGTATTATATCATCCATAGGAGGTGCTATATCTAAACGATATAACCCTATATTATATTGTAGACTATATTGTGAAAATTTAACTTTATTTTTAAATATCAATTCTAAAAGCTGATATATCAAGGTTCCAAATAGTGAAACACCTATAATGCTACCTGCTATGGAACCACCATTATTTCTAATTACCATTGCAATCATAGCAAATACCGAGGCTAATGCGATATGTAGCAATGTTTCTATGCCAACTACCCGCATTACTTCCCATAAATAAGTGCCAGTAAAGGTCCCTAATTTACCTGTAATAATGGTAACTGCAATGGTCCCGCTTAAAAACCCAACGATTAACATGATTAATGTCATAATAACCATTGTGATTAATTTTGATAAGTATATCTTAGGTCTCTGGTATCCCTTTGAAACAATATTTTTCATGGTACCATAAGAAAATTCTGCTGTTATAAAAATTGAAATTACAATGGCTAATAATATCTGAATTGTGCCATCACTAAGACTTGAAATTCCATAGGAAATGCCGTCTTTAAATAAGGTTTCTGCAGTGGTTTGTATGGTTATTGTCTCTCCTACTATTGCCTCTTGGTTACTCTCTATAACCTTAAATGACCAATTCATCAAAAAAGCAGAGCCTGAGATTAGCACAGCATATATTATCATACATATATAAAAGGCTTTACTCCTAAATAGCCGGTATAAATCTGATCTTAATAGTTTTATCATAAAATCTCTTTCCTTTCGTTCCAAATTAATTGTTAGACAAATAGATTAAAACTTATCAAATTGCTATTTCTCTGTTTCTTAATTACTTTGCTCCATAAGCCCCATAAAATAATCTTCTAAATCCGTTCCCACAATAGAACTTGAGAATACAATGACGCTGTTTTTTGCTAGCTCTGTATTAATAGTTCCTGCCAGTTCAAGATTTTGGCTGATATGAATTGTGCTATCATCAGAAACCTTATAATCCATAATTCCTAAGTTGTTTTCTAAGATATCTACTGCTTTATCTACATCACTCACCTTAATTTGCAATTCTCTACTACAGCGTTCTTCTAGTTCCTCCTTAGAGAATTCATCCACCAGTATTCCGTTATTGATAATACCATAGCAGGTGGCTATTTTAGATAGTTCACCAAGGATATGGCTTGAAATCAATATGGTTATATTTCTTTCTTTATTTAATCTTAAAACCAACTCTCGAACCTCTCTGATTCCTGAAGGATCAAGACCGTTGATTGGTTCATCTAACATTAAAAATTCAGGATCACCCAATAGGGCTATGGCTATGGCCAAGCGCTGCTTCATACCTAGGGAGAAGTTCTTTGCCTTTTTCTTACCAGTATCACTTAAGCCAACTAATGCCAGTGTACTATCAATTGTAGCACTAGGATCAATTCCTAATAACCTACAGTAATAGTACAAATTCTGCTTTGCTGTAAGATTGGGATATATAGCAGGATTTTCTATCAAAGTTCCAGTTTTAACCCTTTGCTCATCTAAATTGTTACTATTAAAAAGTTTGATACTTCCTTCAGTAGGTTTTGCAAGTCCAGCTACCATACGAATTAGTGTAGTTTTTCCAGCACCATTTTTACCGATAAAGCCATATATTTCACCTTTTTTTACATTCATATTAACTTTGTTTACAGCTGGTTTATTACGGAAATTCTTAGTCAAATCATAGGTTTGTAATACGTAATCCATTTTTCCTCCTTTTTTAGTAACATAATTGTATTTTTAGGTATACTTTACCATTAACAAATTAAAAAGTCATTAGAAAATGATAAAATCTCCTTTAATATTGACTGATAAGCATATAATATTTTTGGCCTTGTATTTTTTTTAGAAATATAGTAGCTTAATATTAGGAAAAAATATCAACTGATGAAAGGCATAGGTTATGATTAGATTTTCAGATGTGAAGAAAAACGAAACTATAAGAGCATATATAAAAAAAGCTGATGAAGCCTTAATCGCTATGGGTTACACAGAACATAGCTTTGCCCACGTATCTAGGGTGGCGAAAATATCTAAATATATCTTAGAAACTTTAAATTATCCAGAGCGGGATATAGAGCTAGTTCAGATTGCTAGTTTTATGCACGATATTGGAAATGTTATTAATCGCAAGGATCATGCCCAAAGTGGAGCTGTAATGGCCTTTCGCCTGCTGGATCAATTAGGAGTAGAGCCTGAGGATAATGCAACCATAATATCAGCGATTGGTAACCATGACGAAGCTACAGCTGTACCTGTTAATCATATTGCAGCCGCCCTTATATTAGCAGATAAAACCGATGTACGCCGTAGTAGAGTTCGTAATAGGGATCTAGCCACTTTTGATATCCACGACAGGGTTAATTATGCTGTGGAAGATTCCACAGTTAAAATTATCAATGATAAGACTATATTCCAGTTATCCCTAACAATTGATACCTCAATTAGCCCTGTCATAGATTATTTTGAAATATTTCTAGATCGAATGTTATTATGTACAAAGGCATCCAAGAAGCTAGATATGACCTTTGAACTAATGATCAATAATCAAAAAGTATTATGATAATGTATAATATATTCATGCATCTCTAAAGATTGCGAACCCATGTACCTGCCAGTGATATCCAAGTGGTACATTCTTGCTGAACACCATTACCAGAAGCGCTCATGGTCTCTTCGTTGGCAAGGGCTAGACCATGACCTCCTCTGGGATAGATATGAAGTTCAAATGGAACATCACATTTTCTAAGGGCAGATGCAAATAATAATGAATTTTCAACCGGTACTGCACCATCTTCAAAGGTATGCCATAAAAATGTTGGAGGTGTCAGTTCTGATACTTGCTTTTCTAATGACACCTTCTCTAAAAGTTCATCCTTGTTTTCTGATAATAATGACTGGAAGGATCCTCTATGGGCAAATTCACCGGAAGTTATAACAGGATAAGAAAGAATTAAACCATTTGGTTTATATTGCTTCTCAGGTACCCCCATTATCTCATTTAGAAACTCTTCATGCCAAAAGGTTCCTAAACTAGCAGCTAAATGGCCACCAGCTGAGAAGCCTGCTACAATAATTTTATCCTTTAATACATTCATATCTTCATGATTATCCCTAATATAAGCAACAGCTTTTGACAGTTGCACTAAAGCTGTCGGAAATTTTGCAGGGGCAACGCTATATCTTAAAATAGCTGCATGGAAGCCCATAGCAAGCATTTGTATTGCGATAGGCTCTGCTTCTCTAGCCGAAACAAAACCATATCCCCCTCCTGGACATATGAGTATCATGGGACGCTTTCTGTTAATGTCCATCTCCTTAAAATTATCAAGCAAATATGTGGTCAGTGTAGCTGTATAACCATCTACTTCAATATTTCTTACTTTATGTTGCATCTTCTAACCTCCCTAATATATTTAAAATTATATAAGAAACACCTATAGACATTGCCGCAGGCTGATATCTTCTACTTTGCTTTTATATAATAATATCTTACATATAAAATCACTTTTATACAAGACCACGTCTCCTTACTAAACTCTATTACTTGCATAGAAGGAATTTCCTATATCGAATCAGTTTCCCATTGAATAAAAAAGCCCCGATGATGTAGCTGTTAAGATACAATCATCAGGGTAAGTCTTAACTATGTTGATACTCAATCCTAACCATCTTAGTTCTGCTTTCATGTAATGCTTTAACTTGAGCAATACCGCTCTCAACAAAATGTAGTATGGCATCCATAACTTTAAAACAGATATCAACTATATAAAAGATATCATCCTTAATTTCTTTTAAAACACTTAGATATTCCTTATGGGTATTCTCTATAAATTGAATTACATCATCGATGGTTTTAATTTCTTGGTTCTTTTCCCTTTCTCTTTGTGTATCTTCTCTAAGCACATATTCTTTTAATGAGTACTTTAATTGCTTTTCATAAATACAATGCTCTTTTATGGTGCCAGTAAAAATTGAATTATGGGGAAAAGTACAATAGTCAGCTAAATAGTGGGTAATAACACCTAAACGCCTTGCAAAATAGCTGTTTATTCCTTTATTAAAATCATAGTCAATTGTTATCTTTCTAATTTCATTAAGCAAAACTTCAAATGTTTCTTCTATAGTATGTCTCTTGGTTAAGAATGAGAATTTTAAGTCTGGTAAAATACTTCCTAAGTAGAAAGCCTTCTTATGTACATTTAAATCATCTACTTTCATATTCTCTATCAAGAACTTAGCTAGTGATATATGAGATTTCTTCCTCATTATTATTCCTCCATCAAAGGACACAAGTCGACCATATGATTAGCAAATCAAAATTCAAACTCCACCTGATTTATAATAAATCCACCATCTACCTGGTACATGAGGTGAGGACTTTTATTGCTGATTAAACTTGTTTTTAAAAATGCTACAGATTAAATAATACACTATTTTTCCGTAAATAACAATAGAAAAGCTTATGATTATCCATAGCATATTTTTGCCTTAAAACAGTATAAATGAAGCTTTTTTCGGTTTCTTCTAAACAATAAAATAATTACTTTAAAACATACTATTAATATTAGTGTGACTTTGAAAAATATTCCAGTAGACTTGACATTATAGTCCCCATAAGGTAAGATTTACAATAATAATATAATTAATATTCATAAACAGGAGATGATGAATTGGATCCTAGTGATGCCACGCAGCTGATTATATTGTTTGTTATACTCATCTTAACCGCCTTATTTACTGCATCAGAAACTGCTCTGTCTGCGGTAACAAAACTTCAGATGCAAAGTTTAGCAGATGATAATATTAGAGGTGCAAAAACTGTATGCAGATTGATTGAAGATCCAACTATAATACTACGTAGAATCCTTATAGGAAAAGTCATTTTTTATTTGACTGCTTCCACTCTTACTATAACTATGACTACAA
>JAAYPX010000236.1 GCA_012519565.1 Clostridiales bacterium
AACAGAGTTGAAACTCTTTTTCTACTATTTTGGCTTCACTTTTTAAGTGAAAGCAATAATTAGGTGAAATACAGTAACTATGCGGTGCTAGGCACCGATTAATGATTTATCATGAATAATTCAGGTGGAATAATAAATATATTGATAATGTACAGATTTCCCTTACTGAAAGTTTGGGAGTTGGTACCAGGGGCGGTTACTATGAACAATCCGGTGCCATGCGGGATATGGTGCAAAACCATATTATCCAGATACTTTCTTTGGTTGCAATGGAACCACCTATCAACCTAAAGACTGATTCGATTCGAACTGAGAAGCAGAAAGTGATTGAATCAATTGAAGAGATTACCCCAGAATTTTTAAGGGATAATGTGGTGTTTGGTCAGTATGGTAGAGGTTATATAGAGGGTCAGCCTGTGGTGGGATATAGAGAAGAAGAAAATGTACCAAAGGTTTCTAATACTGAAACCTTTGTAGCAATGAAACTTCACATTAACAATTTCCGATGGGCAGGCACACCTTTTTACATTAGAACTGGGAAAAGGATGGGAACTTCTTCAGCTGAGATAGTAATTCAATTTAAGAAAATGCCTAAATTGCTTTATTTTGATGATAAAAATTATCAAGAACCCAATTTACTGGTGATACGAATTCAACCCAATGTAGGTGTTTATTTTCAATTTAACACTAAAGATTTTCAAACCCACAATGAAATCGTTCCTATTAAGATGGATACCAGTTATGCCAATCCAGGTCAGGGTAATACCCCAGAGGCCTATGAACGGTTAATTTACGATATACTAAAAGGGGATGCTACCCTCTTCTCCAGATGGGATCAAGTGGAAGCGGCATGGGCAGTGGCTGATCAGATTATAAGATATAGGGAACAGAAGAAAATACAGTTTCCCAATTATGATGCTGGTTCTATGGGACCTATAAAAGCCTTTGAACTTCTGGCCAGGGATGGTAGAAGCTGGGTTACCATATAAGATTGGGAACTATAGATTAGCTTTTAATAGATGAGAGGTAGGGATTTATTGTGAAAATATATGATATATCAATGGAAATACACCATAATATGCCAGTTTATAAAGGGAGAGATCCCAAAAGACCTAATTTTTCCATAGATAGTGACTTTAGTACAGGGACTGCATATGAAACCAGGTTAGATTTAAATCTTCATACGGGAACTCATTTAGACCGCCCCTTACACATGATTCCCGGCGGTGAAGTACTGGATACTTTGAAACTGGAGCAGGTAATTACTAGGTGTAAGGTATATGATTTTACTGATGTAGATCATAAGATAAGAGCCCATGATTTATCAAAGAAGGATATAACAGAGGGAGATTTTATTCTTTTAAAAACCAAAAACTCTATACTAGATATACTTGAAAAAGAATTTATTTATCTAGATAAGACAGGGGCAGAATATCTAAAGGATAAGAAGATAAAAGGTGTTGGTATAGATGCCCTAGGGATCGAACATAGCCAACCAGATCATGAGAGCCATATATTATTACTAAGTAATGATATAGTTATATTAGAAGGATTACGTCTGAAGGATATAGAGGAAGGGGATTATTTTCTGTTTGCTGCTCCGATTAAAATAAAAGGAGTGGAAGCAGCCCCAGTTAGAGCTGTTCTTGTATCAGGAATATAAGGACCTAAAAATTAGTGGGCCAATTATGTGGTGATTATTTAAGATGATTTATATGTAGATTTGCCTATTGGAAAATTAAATAAGCCTATAGACAGTAAAAACTGCTGCATGAAGTA
>JAAYPX010000237.1 GCA_012519565.1 Clostridiales bacterium
TACCTATTATTGAGGTGAATGCTCTTCCTTATACTCCATTTGAACTGGAAGAAAAGGATCATACATATCTTCTTCCTCCAAGTAATAAGGTAGTAGTAAGAATCAATTATAAACAAATGGGCATCGGCGGAGATGACTCCTGGGGAGCACGGACACATCCAGAATATACTCTTTATTCGAATCGCTGCTACACCTACTCCTATTCCTTCAAAGGTATTGAATAATATACACGTTCTCAACGGATGCGCATATAATAAACCAAGAATAAATATGGGTGATTATATGCGCATTTGTGAACTTAGGGAAAAGGAAGTTATTAATTGTAGGGATTGCCAGCGATTGGGCTTTGTATCAGATGTAGAATTTGACATATGTACAGGATGTATTACTCATATCATTATACCTGGGCCCTGTAAGATATGGGGCATTCTAGGCAGAGATACAGAATATGTAATCAGCAGTAACTGTATAAAACAGATTGGTGTAGATATTATATTGGTTGATGTGGATGCAGAAAAATGTCTTGTAAAATGCGAGTAGAACTTTTTATACTATCTGCTATATCGATTTTAAGCTTGACCTTGTAGAAAATATCCAATATAATCAAATAAAGCTATATTCAAATTTAGATATATTTATATGATATATTAATAATACATCAGACAAATTAAAGAGGAGTGATTAAGTATGAAATGCCCATTTTGCGGCAATGACACCACGAGAGTAATAGATTCAAGACCTTCGGAAGAGAATAATTCTATTCGCAGAAGACGTCAATGCGATGAATGTCATAGAAGGTTCACTACATACGAAAAAATTGAAAGCATCCCCCTGGTGGTCATAAAAAAAGATAATAACCGTGAACCCTATGATCGATCTAAAATCGAATCTGGTGTGTTTCGCTCCTGCCACAAGAGACCTATTTCTGTTGAACAAATGACTTCTCTGGTTGATGAAGTTGAAACTATAATCTTTAATCGAGAAGATAAAGAGATACCTACCCATATAATTGGAGAAATTGTTATGGATAAATTAAAGAATCTAGATCCAGTAGCATATGTGCGCTTCGCTTCTGTTTATCGAGAATTTAAAGATGTTAATACATTTATGGATGAACTAAAAAAAATCCTGGATAGCTAATCCAGGTTTTTCTTTATTTAATTAAGCCCTTCTCAATCAAAAATTCTCTTGCCACTTGGTCAGGCTCCTGTTGTAGTTCATCTACTTTGTAATTTAATGAAATCATAACTTCATCATTTAGGTATGTCCCTAATTCATTAATAAGTGACTCAACCTCAGGATACTCTTCAAGTACTTCTCTGCGGATTATTGGAATTGCATAATAAGGTGGGAAGAAATTTTTATCATCCTTTAGGGTTACCAAATCAAACTTTAATTCAATATGCTCTAAAGTTAAATTAAATATTTGATTTCGATTTTGTACTATATATTTAATAAAATTCATTATTACATAACCTCCTCAGGTTCCAAGTATTGCTGACTTAAGGTAGTTACTAAA
>JAAYPX010000238.1 GCA_012519565.1 Clostridiales bacterium
TTTACAGAATGGGTTAAAGCACCTACCGATATAACATCAACTCCAGTTTTGGCGACTTCAATTACTTCATCTAAAGTTATCCCACCTGATGCCTCAATAATAACTTTACCTTTACCTATTTCAACTGCCTTTTTCATATCATCAATGCTCATGTTATCAAGCATAACTATATCGGCCCCAGCTTCAATGGCTTCATTAAGTCCATCTATACTATCCACCTCAACTTCTATCTTTATTGTATGTGATAAGTTATTTTTAGTCTTATGTATTGCCTCTTTAATTCCACCTACTGCTTTAATATGGTTATCTTTAATCAAAACAGCTTCTGATAGATTGTATCTGTGATTATTACAACCTCCTACTCTTACAGCATATTTTTCAAGTATTCTAAGACCAGGGGTTGTTTTTCTAGTATCAACTATTTTTACTGGAAACTCTTTAACTATATCCTTATAAACTTTTGATACAGTAGCTATACCTGACATTCTTTGAATAAGATTAAGGGCAAGTCTTTCTCCTTTAAGTATAGCTTTTGTATTACCTTCTATTTGTGCAATAATAGTCCCTTTTTCAACTATATCTCCATCACTAACATTAAAATTAATATCTACATATTCATCTAATATTTCAAACACTCTTGCTACTACATTAAGTCCTGCTATAACCCCTTCTTCTTTAGCTAACATATAAGCTATTGATCTACTTTCATTGTCTATTAAACTATCCGTAGTTATGTCAATATTATTAATGTCTTCTTTCAATCCATTTTTTATTATTTCATCAACTAATAACCAATTTAACATTTAAATTACCTCCATAAACTATGTATTATAATATAAAGCCAGGTTTATCAATTAAAATTAGTTTTATGATAAATTTAGCATCTTTTCAAGAGCCTCTTTAGCTACAGCCATAATCTCCTTTTCTACTTTTATTTCATATACTTCATCTTTCAATGCCCTGTACACATCTTTAAGTCTTGTCTTCTTCATGTTATGACATATAAGAGATGGCGATAACAAATAAAATTCTTTATCAGGATTCTCTTTTTTCAAGGAATGGAGTACTCCCATCTCTGTCCCTATTACAAATTCCTTTTCATCGGATTTGTTTACATAATTTATTATCTGAGAAGTACTTCCTACAAAATCTGCTTTTTCTACTACATCTGCTTTGCATTCTGGGTGAACTAATATTTTTATTTTATTCCAATTCTTTTTAACCTCATCTAATTCATCGCACTTTACTCTATGATGAGTTATACAATAACCTTCCCAGTTTATTATTTCCTTATCTGGTATTTGATTAGCTACATAACTTCCTAGGTTTTGATCTGGTATAAATAAAACCTTATCACTATCAAGGGATTTAACTACTTTCACTGCATTTGCAGATGTACAGCAAATATCACTTTCAGCTTTTACTTCTGCTGAAGAATTAATATAACACACTACAGGTATATTAGGATATTGTTTTTTTAACTCCCTAAGCTGATCTGCATCTATCATATCAGCCATAGGACAGCCTGCATCGTATACTGGTAAAAGAACTTTCTTATCTGGTGAAAAAACTTTTGCACTTTCAGCCATAAAATGAACACCACAAAAAATTATAATATCAGCATTAGTGGCTGCTGCTTTTTTACTAAGTTCCAGCGAATCTCCCACAAAATCTGCTATATCTTGAACTTCTGGCATTTGATAATTATGGGCAAGTATTATTGCTCTTTTTTCTCTTTTGAGTCTCTTAATTTCATTTACCATCTCTAGAGTATGCACGATAATTTCCCCCTCTTCTCTATTGTATATTAAACATCCGTCACACTGAAAATACTTGTGTATTTACAGTTGTCTTGTCACTATTATACACATATAATGGAAGAGTATCAATATAATAAATGAAATTAAAAATAAGAATATAAGAATCGTGTGTTTTTATCCTTTATTCATTCTATTACCATAGCTACTGATTGCTTTTTCATAAGCTTTAGCTTTAACTGGATGCTGGTTCTCCATCAATCCACTTGGATATACCTGCCATCTTTCTACTTTCCTATTCTGTGCTTTCTTTACCTGTTCCTCTATCAACTCTTCAGTCCTATCATGGCGTTTTTTCCACCATGATTTTCTATTACTAGTAGAGAGTAAAGAACCATTCTTTAATGGAATACCAACCCCATAACACTGTTCTGGTGATGCTCCGATTATTTGAAATCCAATTGATTTTGATCCTAGTAAACCCTGAGTTCCGTAATGCTGCCTAATCATGTTAATAACAGTATTTTCCCACTCAGGATCACTTTTCATCTTTTCAAAAGCTTGATCTGTTATAATCAATGTATCAGAGACAAAAGTAGAATTCATAAAGGTACTTACAGGCATTTTAGACACCTTATACCTAAACCACTGTTTATATTCATCCATTGTCAGTTCTTCTTTTGCTTTATTACTAAAAGAACTATCATAGGTTATTCCCCTGGTTTTTTCCTCTTTGGAAATAACCATACCTGCAGACCATCTGGATGTACTCGCCTTTACTAATTGCTGCTTTTTCTCTGCCTTTTGCATCTCGTCTACAAAGTTTCCTCGACTTGTTACTTTTTGATTGTTCTTCCCGTAAGTAAACTTATACTCCCTTAATAAACTATTTACATTATTAATACTCATGTTCCATTCTCCTTTCATTTTTCATCATCACAGTTAATGTGAATATGTTATCATTTACTGACCAGTCTACCGCACCATAGTATTTTTCTGCGGTATTTTTCATGTTTGCAAATCCCATGCCATGGATATTTTTATCTGACTTATCAGTTATAGGGAATTCAGAATGTTTCTTTCTTACTAACTTGCCATTAAAGGTGTTTTCTACCTCTATAAAAATCATTTTCCCTTTATTAAATGAAGATAAGCGTATGTAAGTTTGTACCTTCTGATTTTCAGCATTTAGTTTTTTGCATGCTTCAATAGCATTATCCAGCGCATTCCCGATAATAACACCAATATCATAGCTTTTAATATTCAATTTATCAGGAAACAGCAACTTCTCGGCATCTATTTGAATATCCGGTATACTACTGACTGCTTCATGGTATTTCATGTTCAATAAAATATCTACAACGGTATTCCTTGTTTTAAATCTAAAGTCCAAACTCTCAAAACTCTTATTTAATTCCGATAGATAATTCTTCAATTCTTTATTTTCTATGCATTCATTTGACTGTTTTTCACAATCTTTCCTTACAAGTTGCATAATGACAGCAAGTGAATTTTTCATATCATGTTTCATATGAGTTATTCCAGAATAAATACGCTCTATTTCCACTATGTGTTTCTGCATACTTCCTACCTGCTTTTCTAAAATAATTCTATTACTCCTCTCCCTATTTAGAGCAATCATATCTTGGAAAAGTTTTACCACATAGACAATAGATAATAAGGATAGAGCAAGAATCGCAGGTACAATAGCTATTAAAATCGGGTGTTTATCATACAGAAGCTTGGGTAAATCATTTTCTATCGTTATCATAATGGTTCTAAGTAATACACAGATCAGTAACCCAACAATTCCGGGTGTTATAATGAAATAAAGCTCTGTTCTTTGTATCCTATATTCTTTATCACAAAAGTTGACACTTATTCTTTTCAATACCATGTACAATAACACAATGTACATTACATAAAACAATAATAGCAAGACCAATTCTGTGACCTGCACATATAATTTAATAGTTTCTGCTGAAGAAATATATCCATTTTCCATACACCAAATCCATAATTCAAATATGCTGCTTCCTATCTGCAAAATTACATATGAAAGAAAAAAAGTAGCCTCATTTACAGCCGTAAAAGTAACTGCAAGATAAGCTATCATTCTATGAACCCTTTTATAAAAACACAAGGCCAATATAATGGTGAGAGCAAATTGGAGTAGCACTTTGCCTACTGTACTGAAGCTTTCATTGTTAACAGGCCAAATATAATTTAATGCAACTTTCAAAATTACATATGTAATTACTATCAGGAAGCCATTTATACGCTTCCTCCTTCCTCTAATCTCCAAGAAACTTCCTAAAAAATATTTCAAACAATAACCTTGTGCCAAAGCAACTAGTACTTTAAAATATAGGCTCAATTTATCATACAAAGACTGTACCTCCACTTCTCAAATATCTCATATATTCTTTCACAAATTCCTTGTATCGTTCCTTTGACATAAGTATTTTCTGTCTATTAGTAAGAGTGATACTGTCACTTTCATACTCTACGATATGTGCCATATTAACAAGATAGCCTCTATGACAGCGGTAGAATTTTCCACCTAGCTCTTTTTCCAATTCAATCATAGTCGCATAAGCTTCTATAATTTCATTAGTAGTATGGATTTCTACTTTTTTTCTTCTGCTTTCTATATACACGATATCATCAAGATTAAAAGTAAAATTTCGATTTCTAGCACTTATAAAAATTGTATCTTGTCCTTGCTTATATATATGTTCAGCTTCCTTTGTAGCCCGTGTAAAAACTTCTGAGAATTTCTTTTCTTCAATAGGCTTTAGTAAATAATGGAATGCTAATACATCAAAGGCATCGAATACATATTCCTTTATGGCCGTGATAAAAATTATTATTGAATCTATCTGTTTTTCTCTTATAGCTCTTGCTACATCAATTCCATTCATCCCTTCCATCTGTATATCAAGAAATACCATATGATATGTCTTATCTGCTGCAAGTAGATCTTCTCCAGATGCAAATGTCTCCAGATTGCAATTTGGAGTATATGTTAAAATCAACTCTTTTATTTGTTCTCTAATTACTTTTTCGTCATCAACAATTGCTATATCCATAAATCTCACACCTCGAATCTTGACAAGTCCTCCTATATTGTTGTCACTAATTATATCGTAATAAAATTAGCTTTCTTAAGATAAAAGGAACCAAACACCTTTGAATTGGAACGAAATAAAAATATGTAGATGGTAAAGAATGGATTGGCAACCCCTTTTAGACATTTTCATTCCAAACATCTCCAATTTATATAGATGAGGATTCTTTAAATGATTATAGTATCAAAACTGCATGTCATCATCTGGCGCATTATAGACCTCGCATTTTTCCAACCAATAATCCATATTATCTCTTATTGTTTCAATCAATTCTCTGTAATTCAATTCATCAATATAACCACGTTGCAACATACTTTTGTAAAACTTTTTTATACTGGCAGCAGTACTTTTAATGGTACTAGGGGTAGACCACATACACTTGTGAATAAAGAAATACCCTAGGAAATCATCTATCTTAAAAGGACTTGTACCATTTATCATCTCTAAAGGTTCTTCTCTCAGGAGATATTCATTGATATAGAAATCTACATTTTTATAATGCCTGCTAATCGTTTTTTCTTTTAACCCCACGTTATACATATCTTCCTTAAACTCCTCCAAATATGCCGCGTTCCTCATGCGTATTTCATCGCATTTTTGCTCATATTCTTCATATTTCATATAATTTCTATCTCCTTTTCACTTTGCTTATTTTCATATAATTGAATATATAATCGAATAAAACCGTCCCTCTTATGCTAAATGAAACATAACACTTAAAAAGGACAGGGAATCAAAAGTATTTATTTTGAATGTTACTAATGATATTATGTCTATGAATTGTTGGTCTGCAATATATGAATATCCAGTAGGAACCTGTATCTTCGCATACTGCTTAGTCCCTTACTGCTTTTGCTACTTCACTATACTCTTTATTATAATGCTATTTTAAAAATACCAGATGTTTCTCCCCAAGGATGATATCCTATTCCGATCTTTGAAAATCCGTATTTCTCATAATAACCTACATGATCTGAGCATAGATATAGATTACTGAAACCTCCTTGTTTAGCATCTTCTTTAGCTTTATCCAACAATAAGGATCCATACCCATTACCTCGGTACTCTTTTTCGATGTACAATGCGCAAAACCAAGGGTATAAATCCATCCTGCTTATAAAATCATTAGTTATTAAGCCTGCGCAGCCAATTATCTTATCATCAGCCATTAATAAATACCACTGTGGCAATGGTGCCTCTGCATCAACACAGTGTGATATGCAATCTTCATAAACCTTATTACTACTTTCATTTCCCCATTTACTTTGAAAATATTGAATTGTTAGATCTTTGTACTCTGGATTTTCCCTAACTGATACTAAATTCATTTTTATCTCCTTCTTATTACACTATACCGTTAAATGCAAATCATTATATATTTCAAATCTGTGACAAAACCCACAACCGTAGCTTTCTGTCACAGACAAGTTATTTTTACCTTCCTTTTTGACACCCCCATACAGAATATAAACGCTACGGACTTTATATGTAGAAGCAAACTCTTTTATTTATCTATCCATTTCATAACAAGTTCAACTTCATTTGTATTTTTATCAATTTGCTCATTATCGATAACAAACCCTTCTCTTAGATAAAATCTAACAGCTCTTTTATTTTTCTTATAAACATGTAAAAATAGTTCTTTATTTCTTTCCTTTATATGATTTAATAATGTCTTTCCGATTCCTTTTGATTGACTGTTTGATTCAACAAATATTCCAGCTATATAGTTTCCACTTAATCCAACAAATCCTTTAATAAAGTTTTCCTCATAAATATACATTGTGGCTTTCAGCATCATTTCTCTTACTAGCTCATAGTTTCCTCTCCAATAATTTTCATCAATAAAATTATGTGCAGAAATATTAGCCATTAAATCCGGCTTATTCATAAGCTCAATTCTTGTGTCGCCTTCAAATGTTAAGAAATATAAGCCCAATCGATACTGCAATAAAAAACAATATTGTCCACAACCATTCAGTAATAATTTCCCAATAAA
>JAAYPX010000239.1 GCA_012519565.1 Clostridiales bacterium
GGTAAATATCAAAGCTTGTAGCCATATAACTGGCGGTGGTTTCTATGAGAATATTCCTCGAATGCTGCCTGAGGGGGTACAGGCAGTGATAAGAAAAAGCAGCTATCAGTTACCACCTATCTTTGGCATGTTATCTAAAGACGGTGACATAGCTGAGGAGGTTATGTATAACACCTACAATATGGGGATTGGTATGGTAATAGCTGTAGATGCAAAAGAAGTAGATCAAGCGATTAAAGCCATCCAGGCTGCCGGTGAAAAAGCTTATGTTATAGGAGAAGTTGTGAAAGGAACGAAGGGAGTTAGCTTATGCTAAAAATAGCAGTTCTGGTATCCGGTGGTGGCACCAATCTACAGGCATTAATTGATCACATCCAGCAGGGGAAGCTACCAGACGTCAGTATTTCAGTAGTTATAAGCAGCAATCCCAAGGCCTATGCTTTAGAGAGGGCAAAGCTTCATGGTATTGAGGCAGTTAGCTTTGTCAAGAAAGACTATCCGGATAAAGATATATATGCTAAAGAGCTTCTAGCACTAATTGACCGCTATCAAGTGGACTTGATTGTCCTGGCTGGTTGCCTTATCATAATTCCTGAAAATGTTGTCAAGAAGTATAAGAATCGAATTATTAATATCCATCCATCCCTCATTCCTGCTTTTTGTGGCGATGGCTACTACGGATTAAGAGTCCATGAAGCAGCTTTATCAAGGGGAGTTAAGATTACAGGGGCTACCGTTCATTTTGTAGATGAGGGGACTGATACAGGTCCAATTATTCTACAGCATCCTGTACCGGTTATGGAAGATGACACCCCAGAGACTCTTCAAAGAAGGGTTATGGAAGAGGCTGAGTGGAAGATACTCCCTGAGGCTATTAGATTGATTTCTGAAGGTAGAGTTAAGGTTGAAGATAGTCTTGTAAAGATTAGTGATAGATAATTTGCAGGTTTTGATGAAAGGCATGGTGATTAAGGATGAAAGTTCTTATTATAGGAAGTGGCGGCAGGGAACATGCAATTGCCCAAAAAGTTAGTATGAGCCCTTTGGTTGATAAAATATTCTGCGCTCCAGGAAATGCTGGCATAGCCCAATATGCTCAGTGTATAGACCTTCCTATTTCTGATTTTACAGGCTTGGCTCAATTTGCCAAAAAGGAAGCTATAGATCTTACAATTGTTGGTATGGATGATCCCCTGGTTGCCGGAGTGGTTGATGTGTTTGAGAGCCATGGATTACGTATATTTGGCCCTAGAAAGAATGCTGCAATAATTGAAGGCTCTAAAGCTTTTTCTAAGAATCTAATGAAGAAGTACGGAATTCCTACCGCTGCATATGAAACTTTTAGCAGCTCCAAGGATGCAATAGATTATCTGAGAGAAGTAAATTATCCTATTGTGCTAAAGGCTGATGGTTTAGCTCTGGGTAAGGGTGTTCTGATATGTGAAAATTATGAGGAAGCAGTAATAGGGGTTAAACAGATTATGGAGGAGAAGCAGTTTGGATCAGCTGGAGACTGCCTGGTAGTTGAGGAGTTTTTGACTGGCAAAGAGGTGTCTGTACTGGCTTTCTGCGATGGTAAGCATATACTACCTATGACCAGTGCCCAGGACCATAAAAGGGCTAAGGACGGGGATCAAGGACTGAATACCGGTGGCATGGGAACCATATCTCCAAGTCCGTTTTATACTGAAGATATAGAAGCTTATTGCATGAAGCATATATATCAACCTACCATGGATGCCATGAGAGCAGAAGGAAGGGATTTTGTAGGGATATTATTTGTTGGTCTTATACTAACTGAGAGCGGACCAAAGGTTCTAGAGTATAACGCTAGATTTGGAGATCCAGAAGCCCAGGTGGTATTACCCAGAATGAAGAATGATCTGGTTGAAGTGTGTCAAGCTTGTATAGATGGCAGATTAGATCAGATAAAGTTAGAGTTTGAAGACAATGCAGCCGTATGTGTTATCTTGGCTTCTGGTGGTTATCCTGAAGCATATAAGAAAGGGTATCCAATTAGAGGGTTAGAGAATTTTATTGGCAAGGATGATTATTATGTATTCCACGCAGGAACCAAGATTGAGGGAGAGGATATCGTTACTAACGGTGGAAGGGTCTTGGGTATTACTGCCAAAGGCCATGATTTACAAGATGCTAGAAATAAAGCTTATGAAGCCACTGCTTGGGTAGATTTTAAAGATAAGTACATGAGAACGGATATAGGAAAGCTTGACTTACAAGAATTATCCTAAAGTTACACCATATAACATAAAATGAATTTAATGCCACATAAGTGCCATATATATTCAATATTATAAAGCAGTAATCGACGGATTTACCAGATAATCCTAGATTACTGCTTTATTAGTTTCGTAAGCGAAACTCATTAGTATGAAAGGGGTATTTGATGAAAAAAAGGTATTATAATAAGTGGCTATTCTTCATCCTTTGTCTTGGATTATTGGTGCCCCAAGGGTTTCGGATAAGTTCAACCCAGGTGAAGGCTGCTCAGACTGGAACTGTTACAGCCCGTAGTTTAAATGTTAGAACCAAACCCTCAACATCTTCTAATATGGTTCAAGTAGACAATGCCAATGTTTATCTGGTACAAGGAGAACAGGTAGAGATACTTGAGGAGGCAGGAGAATGGTACTATGTATTATTGACCTTTAATGGTAAACCTGTAAAAGGTTATGTCCATGGTGATTACATTAAGAAAGATAAGGCAGAGCCAACACCAAAACCTACGGCCACACCAAAACCTACGGCTACACCAAAACCAACTCAGGTCCCTGAGAAGGAGACATCCGGTAATTACAAGTATAAAGCCATGGTAACATCGGATACTCTAAATGTAAGAAAGGGCCCAGGCGTTAAATATGCTGCTGTAGAGGCATTAGCCAAAGGGGATATTGTTACCATTACCAGTGAGGATATGAATGGAACAACGAAATGGTATGGTATTACTTATACGAAAGATAATAAAACAAAGACAGGTTATGTGTCTAGTATTTATGTAAAACTTTCCTTTGATGACACAATAAAAGGGAAGATAGAGACTGATAAGGTTAAAATAAGAAAAGCTGCAAGTAGTAATGGAGCATATGTAAAAAGTAAATCAGGAACCATAATTTCTTTAGATAAGGGTAAAAATATTACAATACTTGATGAGACAATGAGTGGTATCATCAAGTGGTTTAAAATATCTTTTACTCAAAGTGGTGAGAAATATACCGGTTATATACTTGCCAATGATGTGAGATTGCAGAGTGCAGAAGCTAAGCCCACAGCTACACCTACGCCTAAGCCGACTGCTACTCCCACACCAAAACCTACAAAGGCGCCGGCAAGTACACCTACACCAACGGTGATACCTACACCAACGGTGATACCTACACCTAAGGTAACGGAAGCTCCTAGTAAGGAACCTACGGTAACACCCACACTAACACCGACGCCGACTCCCACAGCTACACCCACACCAACACCAACTCCCACAGCTACACCCACACCAACACCAACTTCCACACCAACGCTTCCTTTGATGCCAATGGCTACGCCAACTCCTCCGGCAACAATTGTAGAGATACCAGATATAGTAATCTATGAAACCATAACAGAGAGTACCGGCTATGTAGTTAATACAGTATATTTAAATATTGTAGCTGATATATTATCATCGAGGGCATTGTTATTGGATGGAAATAATGAACCAGTATTACTAACCAATAGTGCCAAGGTAAGGGTTATTAATGCAGTAAATGAAGATGATAGGATTTGGTATCATATTGAGTTTGATTATTTCAATCAGAAATGCAGTGGTTATGTTAGGGCAGAATATATTTACATAGGGGCTGAATTACCTAATAATCCATGGGAGCCATCAACTTCATGGCCGACGTACCCAAGTCCAAGTCCAATTCCAAGCCAGATGCCCACAGTTAGTCCCACACCAACGCTTTATCCTGGTTGGCAAGATCCTGATGATGCAAGTTTTGAGTTAAGCTTACTATCTGAAGGCTTTCCAGAGAGTTATAAGCAGGCCCTTCGTGAGCTGCATTACCAATATCCTAATTGGAAGTTCAAAGCGTATCACACAGGATTAGATTGGGATTATGTTATTAGCCAAGAGAGTATTCCAGGTAAGAATCTAATACCCAATGGTAAAAGTGTAGAGTGGAAGTCTTTTGATCCCGGTGCATATAATTGGAAAACTGATACCTTTACTGTCTATGACGGATCCACTTGGGTGACAGCTTCCAAGGAGGCTATCGAATACTATATGGATCCAAGGAATCACCTAGATCCAGAGGGGATTTTCCAATTTGAATTATTAAGATATCAAAGCGAGTATCAGAATGCAGCTGGAGTAGAAAATATATTAAAGGGAACAGCCCTTTATAATACCAGTTATACATATACGGATGATAATGGTATAGAGCGAGTAATAACTTATGCTGAGACCTTTATTGCGGCAGCAGAGTATTCAGGTGTAAGTCCATATCATCTAGCTTCCAGAGTAAAACAGGAAGTGGTAACGGGGCCTAATACATTAAGTAATAGTGTCTCCGGTACTTATAAAGGATATGAAGGATTATATAATTTCTATAATATAGGAGCTAATGACAGTCCTGGTGGTGGAGCAATAGCCAATGGGCTAAAGTATGCTAGGAATGGTAGTAAAAGTGCAGAGAAGAATGCCCTTTATATGATCTCTTGGACTAATCCTTTTAGATCCATAGTAGGTGGGTCTTACTTCTTAGGAAGCAGTTACATCAATATAGGACAGGATACAGTATATCTACAGAAATTCAATGTTACTCCCAGGTCCACATTCTTCCACCAGTATATGACCAATGTGGAAGCTCCATGGGCAGAGGCTAAGAAGATAGCTGCAGCTTATAAGAGTATGGGAGATGTAAGTATAGTATTCTCTATACCTGTATACCTAAATATGCCTGCAAATCCTGCTCCAAGACCTACAACCCAGTTTAATCCTAATAACCGTTTGAAGAGTCTTAAGGTATATAGTGCAACAGGAGAAGAACTGACAATTACACCTACCTTTGATCAGACCGTTAAGGAATATGGCTTAATTGTAAATAATAATGTAGAGCTAATAGAAATAAAGGCTACAACTGTAAGCAAAAAAGCCACCCTTGTTGCAGATCAATATGCAGTATTAAATGTAGGCCATAATAGAGTAGTTGTAACTGTTATAGCTGAAAATGGAAATATAGCTGAATATGTAATTAATGTTGTTAGAGAAGAATAAAATTTAGCAACCTTGAGAATTAAATATACAGGCTAATTTGAAAAGAGCTTAGATTTTTCCGGTTGTTGCAAAAATCATATGGCTTAAATCCTTGAATGAATAAAATCCGGCCGGTGGGTTTTGAAAACCTACTGACCGGATTTTTAAACAATTTTATAATGAAATACTAAGGATATGTTTGAAAGTGAAAGGAATGGTAATTAGTATGATAAAAGACAGTAGAAAATATATTATTTTATTTTTATTTGGTATATTGTCAGCTATATTTGTAAACCCTATGGAGATAAAGGCGGCCAGTGCTAAGGTGGAACTAACCAGCGATACATATAAGGCAACTATAGGTGAGGAATTAATAATATATATAAACATTACATCGGATACTGAATTTAAAGATTTTGAAGCAAATTTGCTTTATGATGAAGAAGTTCTGGAATACCAAAGTGGAGCTTCCTTTATAGCAGGTAGCAATGGTTTCCTAAAAATATCTGATAGGGGAAGAGCTGAGGATGAGCTTAATAGAAAATATGCCCTTAAATTTAAGGCGTTAAAAGTTGGGAATAGTAAAATATCCTTTAGTGGTCGGGTTATGGTATATGATGCTGAAAATGGTTTAGAGATGTCAGTATCAGCCAATGAGATTGACATTAAAGTAACAGCTGCCCAGACAGCATCCGATAATGCTAAATTAAAATCATTGAAAATAAGTCCTTCTACCCTAACACCAGAATTTAGTCCAGAACATTATGAATATACTACAACAGTGGGGTATGAGAACAGTAAACTAATAATAAATGCTGTACCAGAAGATGAAAAAGCCAAAATAACCATAATCGGTAATGATTCTTTTAAAGAAGGAGAAAATAAAGTTACAATAAGTGTGTTAGCAGAATCAGGAACTATCATAGAATATAATATAAATGTTCTTAGGGAAGCAAAATCTGAAAGTCATGATTCGGATGAAGTAATAGACTCCATTGAGCAGGTAGCAAAAACTTTTGATTTAATAATGGAAGATAACTCCATCTATGCTGTTTATGGCGGCAAGATTGAAATAATAGAGCCAGGCAGTGAGGTAGAAATCCCTCAGGGTTATATCAAAACTAGATTAATCATATCAGAGACTTCTATTACTGCCTTTGCCAAGGAAGAGAACTTGGATAGTGACTTTATGCTTATATATGCTAAAAACGATCAAGGGGTTGAAAGCTTCTATAAGTATGATAAAGTAGATAAAACAATACAAAGATATGCTCCTGATATCATTGAAATACCATCAGAGATAGAGACAAAAAATCCTACAGATCATGATCTATCTCAAGAGTATAAATCAAATATGATGAAGGCAGTTGTAGTAATCGCATTACTTGTTGGTTTATGTGCAATACTATTAATTGTTCTGATAAACATGTATATGAAATTAAAGGGATACAAAGAAGATAATATATTGTAGTAAGTTAACTGTTGACAATTTCTTAATATTTGTTATACTGTTTATATAACAAATATAACGAAGGGTATTGAGGTGTTGCTATGTATTTAAAAATAGATTTTAATAGTGATGAGGCCATTTATATGCAGCTTAGGAATCAGATTATCTATAGTATAGCTACATCAGAGATACAGGAGGGAGATAATCTACCCTCAGTTAGAGATTTAGCCGATAATATTGGAATTAATATGCATACGGTTAATAAAGCATATACTATTTTGAAACAGGAAGGATATTTGAAACTTGATCGCAGAAAAGGGGCTGTAATTGCAATTGATATGAATAAAATGCAGGCCATGGAAGAGATGAGAGAAGAATTACGAGTGACCTTGGCAAAAGCATTTTGTAAGAATATAAGCTGTAAGGAAGCCCATGACATCGTAGATGAGATCTTTAAGGAGTTTGAAAGGAGGTAGCTGTCTATGTTATGTGAACGGTGCCACAAAAGAGATGCAAAATTATTTTACACGGAAATTATCAATGGGACCAAGAAAGAACAGCATCTATGTGAGGAATGTGCAGCAGAGTATACGTCATTTCAGATGGAAAAACCGTTGCTCAACACAGAACTAACACTGGGAGACTTACTATCTACTTTACTAGACACCTATACCACTGGTTCAAAAAGAGCTGGTAATAATGTGCCCAGTGTCACATGTAATCAATGTGGTACATCATTTGAAGAATTTATGAAAAATGGTAATTTTGGATGTGCCAATTGCTACCGTAGTTTTCACGACCAATTGACTAAAACTCTTAAGAGTGTTCAGGGTTCTGATGTGCATACAGGTAAACGGCCTAAGGGATTTGAAACCTCAATGGATAGGCTGGTAAAGAATATGACTGAAGTAGAAAAGTTAACTATTAAACTTCAGGAAGCCATAGAAAAGGAGGAGTATGAGCAGGCTGCCATAATACGGGATAGGATAAGAGCTTTGCGGAAGGAGGAAACTAATGTCTAAATGGTATGAAGAGCTTTCCGCAGAAGGGGATGTTGTAATATCCAGTAGGGTAAGACTGGCTAGGAATCTGGAGAATTATCCTTTTTCATCTAAATTAACAGATGAACAGGCAGTGGCTTTAGTTGATCAGGTCAAGGAAACTACTAGTATACTAGCTGAAAATGATAATAAACAATACTATGCTTGTAATATTAGTTCATTAACTGATATAGATAAGTCAGCCATGGTGGAGAGGCACATTGTTAGTCCCTTATTAGTTGAGAAGAAACAGACAACTGGTTTAATTCTATCAGATGATGAGTCTGTTAGTATTATGATCAATGAAGAGGACCATGTGCGTATCCAGGCAATAACCGGTGGCATGAATTTGGACGTAGCATATGAGCAAGCAAATAAGGTAGATGATATTCTATATGAAAAATTGCATTTTGCATATGATGAGAAATTTGGATATCTAACTTCCTGTCCAACTAATGCAGGAACTGGCTTAAGGGCCTCTTATATGGTATTTCTACCGGCCTTAAGTTCAGCAAGAATGATACAAAAATTAATCGAAGAAGTCGGAAGATATGGTGTAACCATTCGAGGAATTTATGGTGAAGGTACGAAAAGCTTAGGCAATATCTATCAGATATCTAACCAAAAAACCTTGGGGAATTCTGAAAGAGAGATAATAGATAACCTGAATCGTATAATTCTACAGGTCATCAAACAAGAAAGAAAAAGAAGAGAATATATGCTATCTGTTAATTCTGATGAGATAGAGAATCAAGTATATCGTGCCTATGGGATATTAGCCTACTCCAGACAGATTGATTCAGAAGATGCAATGAGTTTACTATCTCAATTAAAATTTGGCTTGGATTGTGGACTAATAAAGTTTGATAGGGCATTTAATATCCACAAATTGATGATGGGAGTACAACCGGGAAGTCTCCAATGGAGCATTGGTAAGAATATCGGTAGTGCAGATAGAGATAAAGCAAGAGCTGAATATATTAGAAAAGAATTACCTACAATTATATAAATGATATTGCCTAGCAATTGTCTAAAAACAAGGCAGTTGCCAGGCAAAATCATCTATATAAATATGTTACGAAAGATTTATGTAATACTGTCCCTTGATAAAAGGCGGATAATACGTAAATATTCGTATAATATACTATGAATGGAGGTTAGTTATGATGTTTGATAAATTTACTGATAATGCTAAACAGGCCATTAATTTAGCTAGGGAAACAGCCTATCGACTTAACCATAATTATATAGGTACAGAACATATTTTACTGGGGCTAATGCAAGTTGAAGGTGTAGCGTCCAAGGTACTAAATGAAAATGGAGTTACTATTGAAAAGTTATTAGAATTAATAAATCAGCTTATTTCATCCAATACAGGAATTGAAATGATGGATGCTGGAGGATTTACTCCAAGGTCTAAGCGAATATTGGACCAGAGTTTAAAAGAGGCAATCAGATTTAAAGCAGCCAAAGTGGGAACAGAACATATTCTTATTGCTCTGATTAAAGAACCGGATTGCATTGCAATTCGTTTACTAACAACCCTTGGTGTCAATATTCAAAAGGTATATATGGACATTCTCCAAGCTTTTGGAGTTGATATTAATACTGCAAAGAATGACTTTGCGGCCGGTAAAAATAAAGGAAAGGTTAAATCCTCTACTCCTACTTTGGATCAATACAGTAGGGATCTGACAGAATACGCTAGAGAAGGCAAATTAGACCCAGTAATTGGCCGTGAGACAGAGATACAAAGAGTAGTTCAAATACTAAGTAGAAGAACTAAAAACAATCCCTGTCTGGTAGGTGAACCAGGAGTCGGAAAAACAGCCATAGCAGAAGGATTGGCTTTGAAAATAATCGAAGGAAATATTCCTGATACTATCAAGGATAAAAGAGTAGTTACTCTGGATTTATCGGGAATCATTGCAGGCTCTAAGTATAGAGGTGAATTTGAAGAGAGAATTAAGAAGGTAATTAATGAAGTAATCAATGATGGTAATGTCTTATTATTTATAGATGAAATCCATACCATTATTGGAGCAGGTGGAGCTGAAGGGGCCATAGATGCATCAAACATCTTAAAGCCATCTTTAGCTAGAGGTGAACTACAGATTATTGGTGCCACCACTAGGGAAGAGTATCGTAAGTATATTGAGAAAGATGCAGCCCTGGAGAGAAGATTCCAACCTGTGGTAGTGGAGGAACCTTCCGAGGAAGAGGCTATTCAAATTCTCTTTGGATTAAGAGATAAGTACGAAGCCCATCATAAGGTAAGGATTACCGATGAAGCGCTGATAGCATCTGTAAAACTATCCAGTCGTTATATAAATGACAGATATCTTCCTGATAAAGCCATAGATTTAATGGATGAGGCCTCCTCTAAGGTTAGGCTAAGTACTTACACCACATCCCCAGATATTAAGAAACTAGAGGATGAGATTAAAGTTTTAGAGGAAGAGAAAGAGAAGGCCATAAAAAATGAAGCCTATGAAAAGGCTGGAGAAATCAAAAAAAGACAAGAGGAAATAAAAGAGGAATTGGCCAAGAAAAAGCTACTTGATGATAAGGAGAAGCAGGAGAAGCAACTGGTAGTAGGTGAAAATGAAATCGCTGACATTATCTCCAGCTGGACTAAGATACCAGTAACAAAGCTTCAAGAAGCTGAGGCAGAACGGCTACAAAACCTAGAGAAAATCTTGCATAATAGGGTAATTGGGCAGGAGGAAGCGGTCAGTGCAGTTGCCAGAGCAATTAGAAGGGGAAGAGTTGGATTAAAGGACCCCAATAGACCAACAGGTTCCTTCCTATTCCTTGGACCTACTGGTGTAGGTAAGACTGAACTTTCAAAAGCATTGGCTGAGGCTATGTTTGGTAGTGAAAACTCCATTATAAGAGTTGATATGTCAGAATACATGGAGAAGCATAGCGTAAGTAAGCTGATTGGTTCACCACCAGGATATGTTGGTTATGATGATGGGGGCCAATTAAGTGAGAAGGTTCGCCAAAATCCATACTCAGTAATTCTATTTGACGAAATTGAGAAAGCCCATCCTGATGTATTTAATATACTGCTACAGGTTTTAGATGACGGACATATTACTGATTCCCAGGGTAGAAAAGTTAGCTTCAAGAATACTATTATAATTATGACTTCCAATGCAGGGGCTCAGAATATAGTAGAACCAAAGCGTTTAGGTTTTGCCTCTGTAGTAGACGAAGGCGAAGATTATAACAAGATGAAAGATGCAGTAATGGATGAAGTACGAAGAATCTTTAAACCAGAATTCATTAATCGTATAGATGAAATTATTGTATTCCATTCATTAAATAAAGATAATATCAAGAGTATTGTTAGTATTATGCTATCTACAATAACCAAGAGAAGTAAGGATCAAATGAATATCCAAATGGAAATCAGCGATGAGGTAGTTGATTACCTAGCGGAAGCAGGTTTTGATGCAAAATATGGGGCAAGACCTTTAAGAAGGGCAATACAGACCAATATTGAGGATGAACTGGCGGAAGCATTCTTAGCTGGAACCATTAAAGAAGGGGATATTGTACAGATAGATTATATAGATGACAGGATAAAAGTTACAGCAAAGGAATAAAATA
>JAAYPX010000240.1 GCA_012519565.1 Clostridiales bacterium
GCTAATCACCAATGTCGAAAAGACTATTGAAGCTTTAGAAGGGAGAATTGTTATGGGAGATAAAGAAAAGTTTGAAGGATTTAAAAAGAATATAGTTGAAGAAAATGAAAGAAAATATGGTATGGAAATCCGTGAAAAATATGGTGACAATGCCGTAGATAAATCCAATAAAAAGATGTTGAACATGACCGAAGAGGAGTATGCAGAATTTGAGAAACTTAGTCAGGAGATTTTTGTTACCTTGGAGAAGGCATTTGCCACTGGTAACCCAGCAGGGGAATTAGGGGAAAAGCTTGCAAAACTACACAAAAAATGGCTGTCATATACCTGGGGAGAATATAATAAAGATGCCCATCGTGGACTAGCACAGATGTATGTAGATGACCAACGTTTTACTGCTTACTATGATAACAAAAAGCCTGGTATGGCTAAATTCCTTAGGGATGCCATATTTGCATATACAGACAAATTAGAAGAGTAGTTATAAAGCACTTATTTATATTTATCATAATTTGCCAGTAACAATTACAAAACATAATGCAAAAGCACCATGGCCTAAAACCATGGTGCTTTTGTCTATCAAAATTAATATCTCATAGGTATTAAATCTAAATAATCCTGTAAAGGACGGTCGTTTAGTAGACACTCAATAATTTCTTTACCTAATGGATCTAAGTCTTCTGTATTAAATTTAGCCGCTTCCTTCTTGAAGAACTCTGTAAGCATAGCCGCTCCCTGATCATACCCCTCTATACCAACTTCCTGTTGTCTTTCGGGTTGTAGGAATGCTTTTCTAACATATTGACCGTCTAGCTTTAAGGAGTCTAAGCCAAAACCTAGTAATGGGCAACGGGCCTCCACTAAATGTTCAGGTTTGAATTTAGCACTACCCCGTCTTGCGATATACTCTCTAGCAACCCATTGAGGATTAAAGCCGACATAGTATGAACCAATATGCTGATTAGGGATTAACAGATATCTGGTGTTGGAGGAGTATTTAAATTGCTTTAATAGGATATTGGCCTGGGTTACCATTTTACCTGTTGCAAAGGGCCAATAGGAACCAACACCTTCACTGGTCATACCTTTGCTACTTATTATACTTGGATTATTATAACCTCTAGGAGCTACTAGGCGCCATAACCAAGCCAGGGCAGGGGGGAGTATATGCATTAAGCCAAGGATACCATAGGAAGGATTTTCTTTAGTACATGGTGCTGTACGTACACCAAAACTTCTAACATCAACTTCCACCGGTTCATTAACAATGTCTGGAACCAGACGTCTTGGCAGTATTGCTCTAGGGTTAGGACAAGGTATACCGTTGGAATCCATGGTATGTTCCCAAACTAAACATGTGGACTTTGGAATGCCATCAATATTGAAAAATACTAAAGGCTCTTTAGGTTGGGTAAAAATCTTTTCATACTGGGGTGATGTACCATAGCTGGTCACATGGTCTAGTCTTAAGAACCAACCATTTTCTGCATCTTGAACAACTAATTTCTTACTATCATTCTGTAAATTAGGATGACATATAGCCATATCATCGGTTACAGGATGAAGCTCGGAAGATTCAGATAGGATAAGATAATATTTTTCTTTGGTTTTTAGGTTTTCTCCTAAAATAATCTTACCATCTTTAGCAGTATGGGCAGGTTCAATCATTTCACTTTTACCACCGCCGGAAGCACCTTCATGCATAATAACAATTTCATTATCGTAAGGAGTAATAACTTTTACTGTAGATGCGTGGGCTGTAACCCATCCTTCCTCCTCACCAATATTTAAAAGTACACCATAGATACCTTTTTTTGCGCTGGGTCCTGGATAGAGGTTATAGGAGAATACCTCATGGATTTTATCCAAACGGTTATGGACCACAATCTGTTTTCCATCAAAATCTGTATGACGGAAGGGAGGGGCAAGATAAACAATTGCTTTTGGAGTAAAATCTTGACGTATTTCATCTATGTTTATAAAATACTGTAAATCAGCTAAGGCACAAGCAAAGAAAGCTGAGTTAGATGGTGCAATTAATAAGGAATCATATCCATATTCGTAACCACCAGATTTAAAAGGCAAAGCAATTAATTCCTGATCTTTTAGCCAGTCAAATGTTCTTTGACGAAGGGGCTCAAATTCTTTATTGTACTGTGCCTTATAAGTTGGCTTATCTGTATCCTTATCATCACCAATTACTAAGCTATCAGGATCACGGCGTCTCATATAATCTTCCAGATAATTTACTACAACACCATTCTTACATCTAGTGACAGTTGCTTCTATAATAGAACCTTGTCCTTCAACGTCATATGCTACTTCAAAATAGTCACAATCACTACTGGCAAAAGAAAGATCAATTAATTCCTCCTTAGTTTTTGGGAAAATAACATTTTTGCTTTTTTGTAAAATTTCTTTCACTTCATCGGGTAAATTTAATCTGTTTAAGTATTTGCTCATATTTTCTCCTTCTAGTAATTATATTTTGGTTTTATATTTTTTTATTAAGATTTTTTCAGGTACCAAATAATTGGCCTTAATTTATAGTATATATAATTAATATATATTAATCTGGACAAAGTTATTTGTTAATATACAGTATTAACGTATCAAATGTCAATTATAAAATTACACTTAAATGAAAAAAACACATATTTTTTTGCATAAATTATTATTAGGATTAAATTGACAAACCTGAGTTTAATATATAAAATATAACTTTTTGAATGCTTCAAGTTTACAATAAGAAAACCTATTATGAGCTATAAAATATTGATA
>JAAYPX010000241.1 GCA_012519565.1 Clostridiales bacterium
CGCATACCCAACATAACATTTTCCAGAGCTGTTCTTCCTTCTATTAACTTAAATTCCTGGAACACTGGTCCAATGTGCCTCCGAAACTTACGTATTTTATTTCTATTGCTCTCCTTTATAGTTATATTCATAACCTTAAGAGTACCCTCAGTGGGATACTCCATCCCCATAAGTAGTTTTAGCAAACTGGTTTTGCCAGAACCACTGGGTCCTGTAATATAGACTAAATCTCCCTGACGTATTGATAAATCAATATCTTTCAATGCTAAAGTTCCATCCTTATATCTTAAAGATACATTGCTTGCCTCAATCATACTTCTCCCCTCTTAATCTTTAATTATCTATCAATTAAACTACTTATAACTTTATAAACATAGTATCACTTGAGAACTTCTTTAGTTTATAAACTTTTATATTCTGCCCATGTATCAGAATAAGAGTCTGATCACAAAGGAAAGATAACCCTCATTACTAGTTGCCTCATGGAGTTTAAAATCAATTGTTATATTATCCCCTGCTATTTCCTTAAAATCAATGATTAAAGCTCCTCCACTGAATAATTCCTCAATAGAAGCCCTCTCCAACTCCATATCATAGAAAGTGCCACTATCTACTTCAAACTTGATTGCACTATCCCCTTCTAATACGAAATTGCCTGATAGGAATAGCTTCTGATCTGGCACTTCTATATCTACCCTATCTGGGTGGAAATAGAACATCATTTTAGGTAAGGTGGAGTATCGCTCTAATATTTGATTAAATACTTCCTCCTTAAGGGATCCTGTAATTTGGAAGAATTGAAATTTTATTTCAATATCATCTGTAGTTATGTATCCTTCCTCTATAATTCTTGTAAACTCTTCTATTATACGAGGAAACAAGCCTTTGATTTCTTCCCAAGAATTCTCCAATTGCTGTAGCTGTCCTTCATAATGGGCTCTATTAACCTGAAGATCTATTAAAGTAGCTTCCAGTTCATTCTTTAGCTGCTGCTCTTTATCAAGTACCTTGGCCAGCTCCTCCTCTTTCAGCTCCAAATCCTGAATCTTAGAAGCCAGATTATCCCTCTCCCCTTGAAGTTTTACTTGACCTTCCTCTATGCTAAGAAGTAAGTCATTAACATTATGGGTTATATTCTGAAGTAGATTTATACTTTTTAGAAAAGATGCCAGGCTTTTAGAGTTTAATAATATTTCCAAATACGTGGCAGGCCCTCCCCTTTGATAACTGACAAGAACCTGTTCCATCAGATTCAATTGGCTATCATAAGCTCTTTGCAAACTGTTAATCTCATATTCCAAATTTATAATTTGCTCTTTATTGGAATTAATATCTGCTGTAATTTGGTCAACTTCTCTTCCTATGGCTTCTATATTCTGTGTAATAAGGAATAGCTGATTAAGTACTTTCTGTTCCTCCTGTGAAATCCCCGCCAACTTATCCCTGGTTTCTGTAATCTGAGCCACTTCACCAGATGCCATTCCTGGGGATATGGAGTAGATCGCCATAAGAAGCACAAAAATGTACATAAACCCTTTCCATTTCTTCTTTAATATAACCTCTCTCATATGTAAATTCTCCCCCTTCCTAATAGTAATAAAGCAAATACGCCAGTTTATAGCAAAGACCTTTCAACAATTTAATGTTTATTATGGCTTTTTGATAAAAATGCAAGCTTCTGTAATATAAAACGTAGTTTATTAACTTTCTTTCTATGGTTACTTTCTAACTCCAATGTATATCGGTAAATAAGTTCCCCCTCTTTTTCTGTTACCTCTACACCTCCATATCTATAGTCCATATAAATCTTTGCCACATCCCTAAATTCCATTGACTCCAACTTGAAATATTCATTTACTCTCTGAGCATACCTTACTATGGTCTCCTGGGGTTGCAAGGTAAATCCTTCTACTCGTAAAAGCCATAAAATTCTTAAAAACAGCATATACATCTTCTTATTATTATCAGCATCATTGAAGGCTCTTTTATATCGTAATAATAAGATACTGTAATATATTAAAAATAGAAGTATTAAGGTAACAAAGCTTACTATTATTACAATTATCCAGATAAAAATGTTATGATGGGTGGTTTTTTCCTCTTCCCCGTCAATTACCTTATCTATAATTTCAACAATCTCATCCCCATCATACAGTTCTTCTATAATATCCTCTGCCATATGATCCACTGATGTTTTAGACTCTGATTTACTCCTATCCTCATCTATCTTCTCAGGCCACTCCACATATCTCCTATCGTTAAATTTAAAGGTGGCTTCAAAGGGTATCCATCCTACTCCAGTAATGTATGCTTCTGCCCAGGCATGGGCACTACTGTTTTTTACCTCTAGTAGATTATTTTGATACTCTCCATTATAGTCTACAATAAAACCCTCTATATATCTAGTCGGAATACCAATACATCTACCTAAAACAGCCATAGCTGAAGCAAAGGAAGTACAATATCCCTTTCTATTATCAAAAAGAAAATAACTTACAAAATCTTCATCCTTTGGAAGCTTCCCTGGATTAAGGGTGTATGGGTATTTCTGTAAATACGCCTCTATAGCTTTTAATTTGTCAAAGCTATTGTCATAATCTTTTGCTATTTCTAATGCTAAATCCCTAACCTTATTAGGCAGAGTTTCTGGTAGAGCTAAGTAATTATCATAAATTTTCTCAGCCCTTATTTTTAGTTCCTCATAAGACTTCCATATCTTTTTATCGGAACCGATGTTATCCATATTTAGGATGTTTAACTCAAGCCATGAGGCAGTCTCTTTGTTTAATGGGATATCCTGCTCATAGGAAAAGTCATCGGCCTCCCGTAGCATTTGAATAAAAGCATCTTCCATTAAATTCAAATCGTAAAAGACTATGTCATATGAGGTCCCTTGTCCCATAACCCTTGGGAATATCATATATGCTTGTTTCATATCTGGCTTACTATCATCCCTATCCCCCTTTAACCAGCTGGACTTAAGTGGATAAAAGCAAGACTTAGTCTTTATATTATTAAAAATAATCTTAAGATACCGTCTTTCGATTAGATGCTTAGTCTCCAGAGTTTCAAGGTCTAGCCGGGATAGGGCATAGATAAGTTCAGCGTAATCCAGTAGATAATCATCCTCTTTTGTTAATTTCTCATCTAGCCCTTTCTCCCAGCTATAGCCGGTATAGGTATCACTTACAGAACCTATTAAGTAGATGGGCTTTGCATCATTATTTCCGCTCACCAATAAGGCAATCTTATTATCTTCAACTAAACCTTCACTGCTTCCCAATTCAATATGATCATCATTAAAACCAGTAAGGCTTAGACTAAATTCTCCGCTATCGTTTTTCAATAATAATTCTATTTCATCAAACCAAATATCTAGGGTATTTTTAACATTATAGTATATATCTTTAAAATATTGCCATTGTATTGGCTCAGATTTTGATGGCAATAAAACTGCCCCTAAGGATATTATCAGACATACTGGGGCCAGATATAGGATACTAGCCCTTTTATCCTCTATACCATATTTCTTACTATACATATAGCCACTGATTTCTATCAATATGGAAAGTATGTAAAATATACATATAGCTATAACAGCTTTATTAATTACAATCTTCTTGATACTAAAAACAATAAGTATAAATATCAGTAGAAGTACCAGCATAACCTTAGTAAAAGTTTTTTTCATCAATAGATAAAAAATTAAGGCGGCTGCCAAGGCTATAATAAAAATAGTAAAATAAGCATAGGATGCATTATATAAATCAGAAGAAGCATCATAACTCTTATACCATTGAAGTAAATCTCCAATCCATTCCCTGGTATTTATCTTATTAATCCATAAAAACAAGGCCATTATAGGAAAGCTACTTATGAGAATCAAATATGTTATGGCATTCCTACGATATAGATCAAATAGATATATTAATACTGATGCAGTTATAGAACATAAGGCACAGATAATCATATGAATTTTCAGTTCATAATAATAGTTAATTGTTAATATAAAAGCCCAAGTCAAACCTAAACTAAGTAATGTATGATAGATGTTATAAATTTTTTCTTTATTACCTTTCATATAAAATTCCATACCTTTCATAAGGGGTATATATGTGAGCCAAGTCTCTCATTACTTAAATAAATTTCTATAATACATCCTCAATCTCATCCTGTGACATGATTTGATGCACCTGAACTCCGGTGTTTTTTAGATCAACCATTATTTCCTTGGTATTATCAGATATATCATCACTAATAAAAAGCACAGATAAATGTTTCCCAGAAGAAACTGCTTTAAGAGCTACTAGATAGAATTCCTTAGTGAGATAGTGGGTAACAACCATATAAAATATGCCCTCATCTCCTTGTCCTATCCCCTCTTGGATCAAATGGCCGATTGGATTTTTTGCTGAAAAACTTATATATTGACATGAATTATAAAATACATCAAAATCACTTTTTGATAATATATTAACAGTGGTCTTTCCGCCCATATCATATACTATCTGTGTAGCCACCCTTCTGTCTGCATAATGGTTTGCTATTGCTAATACGCATTCAATAATTTTATCCTCAAATATAGTAACCTGAAGGTCATCATCCTTAATTTCTAACAAGTCCATAAAAAGTACTATACTGGCCTTGGGTTTATGTAGATACTGCCTACTTAAAAGTTCCTGCTTCTTGGCAGATGCTTTCCAATGGATTCTTTTTTTATGGTCTCCAGGGATATATCTACGAACCTCCGTATCCAACTCTTCTTCAATAGTATTAGAATATTGATATGGGTTTTTTACATCAATTTGTAGGGGTGTAATCTTTAATTCCTCCAAAGGGACAACTCTAGGAAGAACTACTGCTTTTATCTTGGTGTTAATTGGATAAATTAATGTAAAAAGATATAGAAAATCAGTTACTTCGATTGAATGGACTCCTACATAATACTCTCCTCTATAGTTGCATTTAATACGGGTTTCTAGCCGGTCATTTTCCCCAGGTAATAAACTATATTCAACCCTTTGCCCTGCTGCTTCAATGGTTGATTTGTCACTTAAAAATCTAACTCTGATATTACTAAAGCTAATAAAATCTTCGTTGGCTATGATAAAGGAATATGGGTTCCAATCCCCCTTTATAACCAGATGGTTTTCTAAAGATTGTAATAATTTAAAACGTACATATACATAGAAGGTGTATATAAAAGATGTTATAGGTATTAATAGTGATAAATAAAATAGGGCATATGAAATATTGCCTCCGTAATATGAAGCAAAAATTCCAGTCCCTATTATAGTTAGAATACATATTATACGGTTTATAAGCATAGAAATATCAATACCTTTCCTTA
>JAAYPX010000029.1 GCA_012519565.1 Clostridiales bacterium
TGTGATGACTTAATTTTACTACAAAACAGAGAGGATTTCCTTATGTTTTGGGCACTTTCTAAAAGTTGTTTATAACAAATCCTGTAAAAAGAGGGATTGTGGATAAAAGTACGGAAACTCAAGTTGAAAGTAACTTGTCACATATTAAGAGCTATGTTATAATTAAATTAGCATTAACATCAGTGCTACCAAGATTGTAAAAAAGGAGTTGGTCGGTATGCGTTATATAATCAGTGGAAGAAATATTGATGTAACGGAAGGACTTAAGACTGCTGTATATGAGAAGATTGGAAAACTAGAGAAGTACTTTACTTCTGATACTGAAATACATGTTACTTTTACTGTTGAAAAGGAAAGACATAAAATTGAGGTTACTATTCCTGTTAAAGGTAATATAATTAGAGCTGAGCAAGTTAGCAATGATATGTATGTTTCTATTGATTTGGTAGAAGAGGTAATTGAACGTCAATTAAGAAAATATAAGAATAAACTAGCCAATCATAAACAGGCAAGTTTAAATTTTAATGAAGCATTTCTTAAAGATGATTATGAAGAAGATGATGAAATTAAGATTGTTAAGACTAAGAAATTTGCAATAAAGCCTATGGATGCTGAGGAAGCATGTGTGCAGATGGAACTGCTTGGTCATAGCTTTTTTGTTTTTAGAAATTCCGAAACCGATGATGTAAATGTGGTTTATAAAAGAAAAGGTAATACTTACGGTCTTATTGAACCAGAATACTAATAATTCTTAACTATTAAAATAATGGTGCTGTTACAATTATAAAACTGGTATACAGGTATAGCAGATTTATATTGTAACAGCACCTTATTTATTATAGACCTTTATTATAGTAATAGATGACTTAGAAGTTGCTATCATAATAAATAAGCCTCTGGGCAGGAACCATAGTATGCCTATTGCAGACATGGCTTCCCTTATAAATACAAATCGTACTTTAACATAAAATAAAATTAAGTTGAATAGTAGTAAAGCAAATGCTACAATATAAGTTGAATTACAATTAATAGAATTCTCAATAATACAGGAGTGAAAGCAAAATGGGATTTTTAGAGAAAATATTTGGTACACATAGTCAGAGAGAGCTGAAGCTTGTGGCACCTATAGTAGATAAGATAGAATCGTTAGAACCTGACATGGAAAAGCTTTCAGATGAAGCCTTAAGAGCTAAAACAATTGAATTTAAAAATAGACTTAAAAATGGTGAGACTCTAGATGATATATTAGTAGAGGCTTATGCAGTTGTAAGAGAGGCGGCAAAAAGAACCTTAGGCCTTAGACATTATCGTGTACAATTAATGGGTGGTATAATACTACACCAGGGAAGAATAGCAGAGATGAAAACAGGTGAGGGTAAGACGTTAGTATCAACTCTACCTGCTTATTTGAATGCTTTGGAAGGACATGGTGTGCATATTGTAACAGTTAATGATTATTTAGCCAAACGTGATGCGGAGTGGATGGGCAAGGTTCATGAATTTCTTGGATTAACTGTTGGCGTTGTATTAAATAGCATGGAGAAAGAGGAGAGACGTCAGGCTTATAACTGCGATATTACTTATGCTACCAATAATGAGCTGGGCTTTGATTACCTAAGAGATAATATGGTTATCTATAAGGAACAATTGGTCCAGAGAGATTTACATTATGCTATTATCGATGAGGTGGACTCCGTTCTTATTGATGAGGCCAGAACCCCTTTAATAATATCTGGTCAAAGCGGAAAGTCTACTGAACTGTATAGGATATGTGATATATTAGCCAGACAAATGGTAAGGGGTAAAGAAAGTGCAGAACTGACTAAAATGGCTGCCCTTATGAAGGAAGAGATTGAAGAAGAAGGGGACTTTATTGTCAATGAAAAGGAAAAAAATGTTCACTTAACTGCTGAAGGCGTTAAAAAAGTAGAGCAATTTTTCCGTATTGATAACTTGGCAGATCCTGAGAACTTGGAGATACAACATAATATTATCCTAGCTCTTAGAGCCCATAATCTGATGTTTAGGGACAAGGATTATGTAGTTAAGGATGATGAGGTGCTTATAGTAGATGAGTTTACCGGTCGTATCATGCCTGGTAGACGCTATAGTGACGGCTTGCATCAAGCGATTGAAGCTAAGGAAAATGTAAAAGTTAAAAGAGAAAGTAAAACTCTGGCTACTATAACCTTCCAGAACTTCTTTAATAAATATAAGAAAAAAGCAGGTATGACTGGTACTGCCCTAACAGAAGAGCAGGAATTTAGAGATATATACGGAATGGACGTTATTGAAATACCTACCAATCTACCCATTGCCCGTATTGACCATCAAGATGCTGTCTATAAAACAAAAAAGGAAAAGATGAAAGCCATTATAAATGAAATCATTGAATCCCACAAGAAAGGCCAGCCAGTTCTTGTAGGTACTATTACCATTGAATCATCAGAAGAAATTAGTGAAATCCTTAGAAAACATGGTATAAAGCATAACGTTTTAAATGCAAAATACCATGAGAGGGAAGCGGAAATTGTTGCTGATGCAGGTCAACTAGGAGCTGTAACTATTGCAACTAATATGGCAGGCCGTGGTACTGATATTAAATTAGGTGAAGGTGTAATAGAAGCAGGTTGTTTAAAGATAATAGGTACAGAAAGACATGAAGCCAGACGAATTGATAATCAGCTTCGTGGGCGTGCAGGAAGGCAGGGAGATCCCGGAGAATCCCGCTTCTTTATCTCTTTGGAAGATGATCTTATGAGACTGTTTGGTTCAGAGAGACTTATGACTGTATTTAATTCCCTAGGGATTCAAGAGGACGAGCAGATAGAACACAAGATGCTATCCAATGCCATTGAGAAGGCCCAAAAGAAGATAGAAAACAACAACTATGGAATTCGTAAAAACCTGTTGGAATTTGACCAAGTTAATAATGAACAAAGGGAAGTTATATATGCTGAGCGTAGACGGGTATTAGATGGAGAGAATATGCGGGACACCATTTTCCGTATGATAACAGATACAGTAGAAGATTGTGTGAATTCTTGTATTGGTGAAGATCAATCCCCGGATGAATGGGATTTAGATGAGCTTAATAATGTATTACTGTCAATTATTCCAATGCCTAGGATTGAGTTAAACAGTCAGCAACTCAAAACTATGAAGAAAAATCAACTTATTCAGCAGTTAAAAGAAGATGCTATTAAGCTATATGAAGCTAAGGAGGCCGACTTCCCTGAGGTAGAACATCTAAGGGAGTTTGAGAGAGTAATACTATTAAAGGTAATAGATAGTAAATGGACGGCCCATATAGACGATATGGATCAACTTCGTCAAGGTATTGGACTTCAAGCTTATGGCCAGCGTTCGCCGATTGTGGAATATAAATTCCAGGGATATGAAATGTTTGAGGCTCTAATTGCAGCTATAAGACAAGATACTGTTAAAGCCCTTATGAATGTAAGAGTTGAGCAGAAGTTAGAAAGAGAAGAAGTTGCTAAGGTGACAGGTACCAATAGAGATGATACTGTAGCCAATGCACCTATAAGAAGAACTAGTAAAAAGATACTACCCAATGATCCATGTTCCTGTGGTAGTGGTAGAAAATACAAGCACTGTTGTGGCCGCAATGCATAATTATTATGTGCATAATTATACGGAAACACTTGCGTTTTACTATAGTATGATATATAATTTGAAAGATGAGGTGGCAAGATGGTAGAACTAGATCAGTATAAATATACATTGAATAATTACGATAAGCCTTTACAAGAAGTGGGGGATTCACTTTGACCTGTCTAATAAGAAAGAGCGGGTTAAAGAAATAGAGAGAATCATGGAGGAACCAGGCTTTTGGGATAGTACCGATAGAGCGCAATCCTTTATGAAAGAGCTGAAGAATCTTAAAGATACTATTGATGAATTCGAGCAACTGGTAGAAAAATATGAGGATGTACAAACTCTTATTGCTATTAGTACTGAGGAAAATGATGCCTCCCTTATTCCAGAGATAAAAGAGGCGTTGGATGAATTTATTAATAGATTTGAAGAGGTTAAATTACAAACCTTATTATCTGAAGAATATGATCATCATAATGCAATACTTAGTCTACATGCAGGAGCTGGTGGAACGGAGAGCTGTGATTGGGCTAGTATGCTTTACCGAATGTATCAGCGATGGGCAGATTCTAAGGGATATACAACAGAGGTTTTAGATTACCTTGACGGGGAAGAGGCTGGTATTAAGTCCATTACCCTTCAAATTAATGGTGAAAATGCTTATGGTTACTTAAAGTCGGAGAAAGGTGTCCACAGATTGGTGCGTATATCTCCTTTCAACGCAGCAGGTAAACGGCAAACATCTTTTGTATCCTGTGATGTAATGCCTGATATTAAAGAGGATATAGATATAGAGATTAATGAGGCTGACCTAAGGATTGATACTTATCATGCCAGCGGTGCGGGAGGACAGCATGTTAATAAAACCTCTTCAGCTATTAGAATTACCCATATACCAACTAATATTGTTGTGCAATGCCAGAACGAAAGATCTCAATTACAAAACAAAGAAAAGGCTATGCAGATGTTAAAAGCCAGGCTTTACCTATTGAAACAGCAGGAGAATCTTGAAAAGATTTCCGACATAAGAGGTGAAGTCAAAGAAATCGGATGGGGGAATCAGATTAGGTCCTATGTACTGCAACCCTATACCTTGGTAAAAGATCACAGAACTAATGAAGAAGTGGGCAATGCTGATAGCGTATTGGATGGCAATATTGATCCATTTATAAACGCATATCTTAAATGGAATGCCCAAAAGGGTCGCCAAGCATAACTTATGAGGAGGAGTAGTAATGCAAAGTACAAAGTACGCTATATTTAAGCAGGGAAATGTAGAATGTGGATTAAATGTTATGGAAGTACAGGCTATAGAAAAGGTTGGTTCCATGAAAGAAATCACAGATACTGCAGAAAATATTAAGGGTATAATTAATTTGCGTAATATGGATATTCCAGTGTATAGCTTACGTGGCAAATTTGGATTGGCAGATAAGGAACCAGATGAAAACACTAGACTGCTGATTGTATCATCCAATGGAATTCTTATGGCTTATGAAGTGGATGAAATGATGAATATCGTTGAGTTGGAAACTGATCAATTATACGAGCCACCTACATTAGTTAAAAATAAGAATACTTCTTACCTGGACAAAGTAGCTTATTTTGATGGTAAGATTGTATTTATAATGAATCCTGACGGCATACTGACCGATGAAGAGCAGAAGAATATAAAGGTATTAGTAAGCGAAGTAGAAGTAGCGGGAAAAGAAGATTAATTTTATCTATTAATAGGAATAGATAAGAGGAGGATATTATGAAAAAGAAACTTATTTTATTATTTATGTTAACATTTATCTTAACCAGCGTATTGGCTGCCTGCGGTACTAAAGAGAATATTGATGCAGGTAACAATGTAGGAAGCAATGATCAGACTAATCAAAAAGAGAATAATGATGAAGAGAAAAAAACAGCTGATACTGATAAAAAAGATAGTGATAACACCATTATTGTAGGTACAGAGGCAGGTTTTGCCCCATATGAATATATGGTTGGTGATCAAGTGGTGGGTATTGATATGGATATTGCCCAGGCCATAGCTGATCATCTAGGAAAAGAACTGATTATAAGAAATATGGATTTTGACGGAGCTTTAATGGCGGTACAAAATGGTTTGGTTGATTTTGTGGCTGCTGGTGTGTCCATAAGAGAAGATCGCCTTGAAGTTATGGATTTTTCAATTGAATATGTTGACTCAACAGAAGTTGTAGTTGTAAATAAGGAAAACCCTGCAGTAGTAGAGTGCAGTGTTGAAGGTCTTGCAGGCAAGGTAATCGGTGTTCAACAAGGAAATATAGCAGATTTTTGGGTTGAGGAGAATGTAGAGGCTAAAGATATCAAACGTTATGCACAGTTTTCCCAAGCTGCTGAAGCTTTAAAGAATAGAAAAATTGATTGTATAGTTATGGATCAATTACCTGCAGAAAATTTAGTAGAGACCAATCCAGAATTAACTATTATTGATGGAACCTTATTTGAAGATAAGTATGCCATTGCAGTTAAAAAAGGAAATACTGAATTATTAAATGAGATTAATACTGTTATTCAGAAATTGATTGATGAGGGTAAGATTGAAGAATTTACCAGAAATCATACTAGTAAATAAATTATTAAGCTCGATATTGGTAGAAGAGGGGCTGCCGCAATATTTGAGGCTACACCTGTGTACCCAAAACATTATTGCGACAGTCTCTTTTTTATGTATAATATGAAAGACTCTTAATTCTTATTGATTACAACCAAGTCCGTATAGAATAAATAAAGTAAGGAGGTTGGAGAGTGGAGAATATTGTTACATGGGCAAAGGAAGTTTATGAGGCTTTTTATATTGCTTTAATTGTTGATAACAGATATATGGCCTATCTAAAAGGTTTAAGAATAACTATAATTATTTCTTTAATGGCAATACTTATAGGTACTGTAATCGGTGGAATTATAGCTATCATTAAAGTAACTGCCAAAAACTATAATAAAAAATGGGTAGGTAGAATCTGTGATGTCTATATCAATGTAATCCGTGGTACTCCAGTTGTAGTTCAATTATTGATTATGTATAATCTGATTTTTGCCTCAAGAAGTACTAATGAGATAATTGTGGGAGCAGTTTGCTTTGGTATCAATTCTGGAGCTTACGTTGCTGAAATCATAAGAGCTGGTATAGAATCTATAGATAAAGGGCAGATGGAGGCAGGGAGATCCCTAGGACTTAATTTTGCGCAAACAATGCGCTTGATTATTATGCCTCAGGCCATTAAGAATATATTACCGGCACTTGGCAATGAATTTATTATCTTAATAAAAGAAACATCTGTAGCCGGCTATATTGCTGTAACGGATTTAACAAAAGCTGCACAATATGTGGTATCAAGAACTTGGAATCCTATGCCTCCTTATATCATCACTGCAGTTTGCTATATGATTTTAGTTTTAGGTTTATCAAAACTTCTGTCCAGGTTTGAAAGGAGGTTATCAAAAGGTGATCACCGTTAAGAATCTAAAAAAAGCCTTTGGTGACCATATGGTTTTAAAAGGAATTAATGAAACCATTCAAAAAGGTGAAAAAGTAGTAGTCGTTGGACCATCTGGTTCTGGTAAATCGACTTTTTTACGTTGTCTAAACCTTTTAGAGACTCCAACTGAAGGAGAAGTATGGGTTGATAATAATAATATTACTGATAAAAAAACCAACATTAATTTGGTACGTAGAAAAATGGGCATGGTATTTCAACAATTTAACCTATTTCCTCATATTTCAGTTAAGGAGAACATAACTTTGGCACCAGTGAAATTAGGTCTAATGACAAAATCTGAGGCAGATATGAAGGCTATGGAGCTGCTCACAAGGATAGGTTTAGCTGATAAAGCCAATGCTTATCCCAATCAACTCTCTGGCGGACAAAAGCAGCGGATAGCAATTGTTCGAGCCTTAGCAATGAATCCAGAAGTTATGCTTTTTGATGAGCCTACCTCGGCTCTAGATCCTGAGATGGTTGGAGAAGTCTTAGATTTGATGGTTCAGTTGGCTGAAGAAGGAATGACTATGGTAGTGGTAACCCATGAGATGCAATTTGCTAAAAAAGTGGCTAACCGTGTTCTTTTCATGGACGAAGGTCATATAATAGAGCAAAATAGCCCTGATGAATTTTTTAATAATCCTAAACATACTAGGACAAAGGAATTTCTCTCTAAGATACTTTAATCTAAATTTAACACAGAACCATAGTAGTATTTGATATATATCTTATAAAACGGGGAATTACACTGAGCTTAAAATTGGTGTGTTCCCTTTTTTTATTCATCATGAAATTCCTCCAAACTGTCTAGGAATAAAAGAGTCCTTTATAATTTCCTATAAGTACAATAAGTTATAATTGGCTATTGTTTATATAAAATGAATAGATCTATAGGGTTATTGTAATTTTATGCATAAAATTTCTTATTTTTAAGATAACTTTGTATAATATAATAGTTGCTTTTTATGCAAAACTATGGTAACATATCTTTCTTAGAAAGACAATTGTATTTGTTAGACACACAATATATATATGGTACATAGGTTTATGAGTTTTTATTCAGGGGGTGTAAGTATATATGAATGCTGATAAGTATTATATCGTTAAAGAAAAGGCATTGCCTGAAGTACTTTTAAAAGTAGTTGAAGCAAAAAGATTATTGGATTCTGAAAGGGCTATTACTGTACAAGAGGCTACTGAAGCCGTTGATATCAGTAGAAGTTCATTTTATAAATATAGAGATGACATTTTTCCTTTTTATGAGAATACAAGGGGTAAAACCATAACATTTATGTTTCAGATGGATGATAAACCAGGACTTTTGTCTAAGGTACTTAATAAAGTAGCAGCCAAAGAAGCAAATATATTAACGATACATCAGAGTATACCTGTTAATGGAATTGCAGTACTTACCTTAAGTATCGAAATTTTACCCCAGACCTGTAGTGTACCTACATTGGTTGAGGAAATTGAAAAGTTAGATGGTGTACATTATATAAAAATTGTTTCAAGAGAATAAATTGACTTTAGAATGGAGGAAATAAATATGATTAATATTGCTGTTCTGGGATATGGTACCATTGGTTCTGGCGTTGTAGAGGTTCTTAGTATCAATGGTGATAGTATAGAAAAAAGGGCTGGAGACAAAATTAACGTCAAGTATGTACTAGACAAGAAAGAGTTTCCTGGGGATCCCATTATGGAAAAATTAGTCCATGATTATGATATTATACTAAATGATCCTGAAGTTAAGATTGTTGTAGAGGTTATGGGTGGAATTGAACCAGCCTTTACATTTGTTAAAGGTGCTCTTCTAGCTGGTAAAAGTGTTGTAACCTCCAATAAAGAATTGGTGGCAAAGCATGGAGCGGAATTACTAAGTATAGCAAAGGAAAAAAATCTAAACTTCCTATTTGAAGCCAGTGTGGGTGGCGGTATACCAATTATCAGACCTCTCAATCAGTCTTTGACTGCCGATGAGATAGAAGAAATCACTGGTATTCTAAATGGTACTACCAATTATATTTTAAGCAAGATGAGCGAAGAAGGTATCGATTTTGAGACTGCCCTTAAGGATGCACAAAATAAAGGTTATGCGGAGCGAAATCCTGAGGCAGATGTGGAAGGATATGATGCTTGCAGGAAGATAGCTATATTATCCTCCCTTGCATATGGCATGCAAGTAGATTTTGAAGATATTTATACTGAAGGAATTACCAAAATAACTGATATTGATATAAAGTATGCCAAATCCATTGGGGCAAGAATAAAATTATTTGCATCCAGTGTAAAACAAGAAGAGAAAGTTTATGCCATGGTAGCCCCAGTGATGATTAAGAATAATCATCCCTTATATAGTGTAAATGATGTATTCAATGGGATATTTGTAAAAGGTAATGTAATTGGAGACGTTATGTTTTATGGTAGTGGGGCTGGAAAACTTCCAACAGCCAGCGCTGTTGTGGCAGACGTAGTAGATGTTGCGAAACATTTGAACAAAAACATATGGACTATTTGGAGTAGTAAGAAGTTGAACCTTGCTGATGTTAATAATATTAAGCATAGATTTTTTGTACGTATTTCCGATAAAGATAATCAATTATCTACTAAGATAAGGGAGCTATTTGGCTCAGTAGAGTTATTGTCATTGGAAGGCCTTCAAGAGGAATATGGATTTATAACATCAGAATTAACAGAAAGGGAGATGAAGGAAAAGTTAAAACAGTTACCTGTTATTAATTCCATTAGGGTAAGGTTTTAGCACTGAAAGAAAGGACTGGAGATATGAAATACATTATTGTTCTAGGCGATGGAATGTCAGATGAACCATTACAGGAACTAAATAATAAGACACCATTAGAAGTGGCAGAAACTCCCATGATTAATTATTTAGCTTCAAAATCAGAATTAGGTCTTGCTTATACCATTCCTGAAGGAATGAAGCCAGGAAGCGATACTGCCAATCTGTCAGTTTTAGGATATAATCCTAAGCAATATTATACCGGAAGATCTACCTTGGAAGCTCTTAGTATAGGGGTTGATATGAAGGATACAGATATTGCCCTTCGTTGTAATTTAGTAACTTTGTCAGATGGTGAGGAAATATACGAGGATAAGATAATTATTGACCATAGTTCTGGAGAGATATCTACCGAGGATGCCATAGTACTTCTGGAAGCGGTAAGAAAAGAATTAGGTAATGAGATATATAAGTTCTATGATGGCACTAGCTATAGACATCTTACTATATGGGACCATGGCTCAGTGGTGGATCTTGCGCAGCCTCATGATATACTGGGCAAAGTTATAGGAGAATATTTGCCTGAGGATGAGGCCCTAAGAGAGATGATGAAGAAGAGTTATGACATATTAGATAAGCACCCAATAAATATGGAAAGAAAGGCTAAGGGACTAAATAAGGCTAATTCCATATGGTTTTGGGGTGCTGGAACTAGACCGTCCCTATCATCTTTCAAGGATAAATATGGTAAGTCCGGCGCTATGATTTCTGCTGTAGATCTTCTTAAAGGCATAGCTATAGGGGCCAAGATGAAAGTTGTTCAAGTACCTGGGGCTGATGGTACCCTGGATACTAATTATGAGGGTAAGGCCATGGCAGCAGTCAAGGTGCTTTTAGAGGAAGGTTATGATTTTGTATATATCCATGTGGAGGCTCCCGATGAGATGGGTCACCAGGGAAGTATACCTAAGAAGATAAAAGCTATTGAGTATCTGGATCAAAGGGTTATCCGAAACGTAGTTGAAGAGATGAAGAAGATGGGTGTAGATTATCGCATGTTAATAATGCCAGACCATCCAACTCCTATACATTGCAGAACCCACACCAGCGACCCAGTGCCTTATCTTCTGTATGATAGCACAAAGGAGCAAAACAATAAGTGGCTTTATAATGAAAAAGAAGCACAGCTCAGTGGCAATGCGGTGAAGGAAGGCTATACCATTATTAGCAAATTATTAAATATATAGATGGTTTATAGGTCGAATTTTATATGTACATTCCTTTACAAGAATATAAAATAATTAATACACATAAAACTTTAATAATGTAGGAGGCATCTATGTTAATAGTTAAGAAATTTGGTGGCTCATCAGTGGCTGACAAAGAAAAAATCTTTAATGTAGCCAAAAGGTGCATCGAAGATTATCAGAAAGGCAACGATATAGTAATTGTATTATCCGCTATGGGAAAAACAACTGACCATTTATTAGAACAAGCCAGGGATATTAATCCCAAAGCTTCAAAAAGAGAAGTTGATATGCTCCTAACTACAGGAGAGCAGATTTCAGTAGCCCTTATGGCAATGGCCATTAATGCCCTTGGTGTACCGGCAGTTTCCCTAAATGCATTTCAGGTAGCCATGCATACAACCTCTGCTTATGGTAATGCCAGATTAAAAAGAATTGATACCGATAGAATAAAAAATGAGTTAGAAAATAAGCGTATCGTAATAGTGACAGGTTTCCAAGGTATTAATAAGTATGATGATTATACCACCCTGGGAAGAGGCGGTTCCGATACAACAGCCGTTGCTCTAGCTGCTGCCCTACACGCTGATAAATGTGAGATTTATACAGACGTTGATGGGGTATACACTGCTGATCCTAGAATTGTTAAAAATGCAAAGAAACTTAATGAGATTACCTATGGTGAGATGCTAGAGTTAGCTTCTCTAGGGGCGGGTGTATTGCACAATCGTTCAGTAGAAATGGCTAAAAAATACGGTGTGCAATTGGTTGTTAGATCCAGCTTAAATAATAGTGAAGGTACTGTGGTTAAGGAGGAAATTAATATGGAAAAAATGCTTGTTAGCGGAGTAGCATCGGATAAAAACACAGCAAGAATTGCGGTAATCGGTTTAGAGGATCAACCGGGAGTAGCATTTAAATTATTTAATCATTTAGCAAGACATAATGTGAACGTTGATATTATATTACAGTCCGTAGGAAGAGACGGAACAAAGGATATCAGTTTTACAGTTAAAGAAGATGATTTAGATGAGGCAGTTGCTATTTTAGAAAGACACCGTGCAACAAGTCTTAAGTGCCAGAAAATAGATGTAGAGCGTGATGTTGCCAAAGTATCCATTGTTGGTGCTGGTATGATGACTAATGCTGGGGTTGCGGCTAAGATGTTTGAGGCCCTATATGATGTAGGTGTAAATATCAAGATGATATCTACTTCTGAAATCAGAGTTACTGTTTTAATAGATGAAGTTCATGTGGAAAAAGCAATGAACGCTGTTCATGATAAGTTTTTACTTTCTTAATATAAAATATTGATTGTTAAAGTCCGAGAATATTCATTGGTATTTATGAGAAATGTGATTGTGGTGTTTTAACTATAAGAATATTTTTAATATGTACAGTGAAATCCTCGGGCTTATTTATAAGTAGCCATTGGAATAATATTACAATTAAGTATAATGGAGCATTGAAGAAATTAATTTTTAGTGATATTATAAATAAATATCCTATACAAAAATTTTAACTACTTATTACTTGATGATAGTGGTGGGCATTATACTATAAATACAATTTAAGGAGTAAAACAATGGATATTTTAAAACAGATAAAAGAGGAACTGGGAGTTCGATTAGAACAGGTAGAAGCTGCTGTTAAATTGATTGATGAAGGGAATACAATTCCTTTTATAGCAAGATATCGTAAGGAAGCAACTGGCTCCCTAGATGATGAACAATTGAGAAATTTATATGAGAGACTACAGTATCTTCGTAATCTAGAAGATAAGAAAACCCAGGTTATTAGTAGCATAGAAGAGCAGGGCAAGCTGACTGATGAACTTAAATTGCAAATACAAGCGGCAACAACTTTAGTGGTTGTAGAGGACTTATACCGGCCTTATCGTCCTAAGAGAAGAACCAGAGCGACTATTGCAAAAGAAAAGGGCCTGGAAGAATTAGCTGCTATTATTCTAAAGCAAGAATTAAATGAACCTCTTGAGAACATTGCGCAAAGGTTTGTTTCTGAAGAGAAAGAAGTAAATACAGTCAAGGAAGCTATAGCAGGAGCTATGGATATTATAGCGGAAGATATTTCTGATGAAGCTGAATATCGTTTTTATATAAGGGATATTACCATAAAAGAGGGAAAGATAACCTCGTTAGTTAAAGATGAAGATCAGGAATCCGTCTATGAGATGTATTATGAGTTTGAAGAAAGTATTGAGAAGATAGCAGGGCATAGGGTATTGGCTTTAAATCGCGGAGAAAAGGAGAAAATACTTACTGTAAAAATAATAGCTCCAGAGGAACGTATTTTAAGATATTTAGAGAAAAAGCTAATCGTTAATGATAACGAAGTGACATATCAAATTCTTAAAGATACCATTGCAGACAGCTATAAAAGGCTAATAGCCCCAGCTATTGAAAGGGAAATCCGCAATGAGTTAACGGAAAAAGCAGAAGATGGCGCTATCAAGGTATTTGGTAAGAACTTAGAACAATTACTAATGCAGCCGCCTATTGCTGGACAGGTAGTTCTGGGTTGGGATCCGGCATACAGAACTGGTTGTAAGCTGGCAGTGGTAGATAGTACGGGTAAAGTGTTGGATACAGCTGTTATTTATCCTACACAGCCACAGAATAAGCTAGAAGAGTCAAAACAGATATTAAAAGGGTTAATAGATAAATATAATATAGATTTAATTTCTATAGGTAATGGCACTGCTTCTAGAGAATCTGAGATGATTGTTGTGGAATTGCTTAAAGAAATTAAGAAGCCGGTAAAATATATTATAGTCAATGAAGCAGGAGCCTCGGTGTACTCTGCCAGCAAACTGGCAACAGAAGAATTCCCTGAATTTGATGTGGGCCAAAGAAGTGCAGCATCTATTGCCAGAAGACTTCAGGATCCCTTAGCAGAATTGGTAAAAATTGATCCTAAGTCCATTGGAGTGGGACAATATCAGCATGATATGAATCAAAAGAAATTAAGTGAAGCTCTAGCTGGTGTTGTAGAGAATTGCGTTAATAGGGTAGGGGTTGACTTAAACACAGCCTCTGTATCCCTGCTTGAATATGTATCTGGTATTACAAAAACCATAGCTAGAAATATTGTGGCATACAGGGAAGCCAATGGCAAATTTAGTAACCGTAAAGAATTATTAAGTGTAGCCAAGCTAGGTCCTAAGACCTTTGAACAATGTGCGGGCTTTCTAAGAATAATGGATGGAGACAATCCTTTAGATGCTACCGGTGTACACCCTGAAACCTATGGAGCTGCCCAAGAATTATTGAATAAATTATCTTTAACTATAGAGGAGTTAAAAGCTAATCAGTTAAGCCAGAAAAATAATAACAAAAATAATGAAGTAACAAAAAGAAAAACTAATAAGAAAAAACCAGGAATCAAAGTAAAAGCTCAAAACACTGCCTTTGGCAAAGCGCTAGCAGAAGCAATTGCCAATGTGGCTGAAAATCCCAGTGATAATATTAATATAGATGAAGGGTATAATGATATTTCAGGTAATAGTATAATAGGCAGAAAGATTAAGGATCTATCCAAAATGGCTGCTGAGCTAGGTGTAGGTGAGATCACTTTAATGGATATCATTAAAGAGCTGGAGAAGCCAGGCCGTGACCCCAGAGATGAGATGCCAAAGCCGATTCTTCGTACCGATGTTTTAGATATGAAGGATTTGACAGAAGGGATGATTCTTAAGGGGACAGTCCGTAATGTTATTGACTTTGGTGCCTTCGTTGATATAGGTGTGCACCAGGATGGTTTGGTTCATATTTCACAGATGTCCAATAAAAAGTTTATAAAGCATCCCCTGGATGTTTTAAACGTGGGCGACATAGTTGAAGTTAAGGTTATGAGTGTGGATGTAGCTAAGAAAAGAATCCAATTAACTATGATTATCTAAGCTTCTGGCTATAATGAAGCATGCCTTTTCCAATAATATCTTGTTACAGTAATATGTTGACATAATAGCGAATATAATATATAGTATTAAACAAGAATAACATAAAGGTAAAATCTTCGGGGCAGGGTGAAAAACATTGGTTTTAATTCCCGACCGGCGGTATAGTCCGCGACTCAAGGAAGCTTAACTGTATTGATATAATTAAGCTACTTGATTGATTTGGTGAAATTCCAAAACCGACAGTAAAGTCTGGATGTGAGAAGATAAGTTGGTAATGAATTTTAAGGCCCCGATTCTACAATCGGGGCTTTTCTGTACTCATTACCACAAGAACCCAAAGATTTCCTTTAAATAATTTAAAGGAGAGAGGATATGAAATCTATTACAGAAACAAACAAAGAGATGGTAGTAAAACAGAAAAAAATATTAAACACAAGGGCCTTAACAGTTATAGGGATGTTATCAGCTCTAGCTGCAGTACTTATGTTATTTCAGATTCCCTTATGGTTTGCCCCTAGTTTTTATGAGGTGGATTTAAGTGAGGTACCTATTCTAATTGGAGCATTTGCCTTGGGACCCCTTGCAGGGATTATGGCAGAGTTAGTAAAGATATTACTTAACTTAATATTCAATGGGACGAAAACAGCTGGAGTTGGTGAATTAGCTAATTTTATTATGGGATGCTCATTAGTAGTACCCAGCGCTATAATTTACAAGAGAAGAAAGTCAAGGAAAACGGCATACCTTGGAATGATAATAGGTATATTGACCATGGTTATAGTAGCAAGCCTATTAAATGCTTATGTACTACTTCCTGTTTATGCTAAGGCATTTGGAATGCTCCTTGAGGGAATAATAGGATTTGGGACTGCCGTAAACCCATCTATTAATAATTTGTCAACTTTTATTTTATTTGCAGTAATGCCTTTTAATTTAATAAAGGGAATAGTAGTAGCTGTTGTTACAGGTCTTTTGTATAATAAAATAAGTCCTATTATAAAAGCAATTGCTAGACATGAATAAGATCAACTGCTGATATAATAACCAGATAATATCATAAACATTAAAAGAGATAGGGAGACGCCCTATCTTTTTTAGTTTTATTTTGATATAATTAATCCGTAGAAAATTGAAATATTTATCATAGATAAAAGAAGGAATTATTATGAAAATAGAGAGTTTTAACTGGAAAGATACCTTTAACTTAGGTTTTGAGTTGGGTGCCAAGGCCAAGGAAGGACAAGTATACTGTCTTAGTGGAGATTTGGGTGTGGGGAAAACTGTATTTACCCAGGGATTTGCTCAAGGCCTAGGTATTCAAGAGCATGTAAACAGTCCTACATTTACCATAGTGCAGGAGTACCAAGGAAGCCGTATGCCATTTTATCATTTTGATGTATACCGCATTTCTGATATAGAAGAAATGGAGGAAATAGGGTACCAAGATTACTTTTATGGAAATGGGGTCTGTCTTATTGAATGGGCAGAGTTAATAGAAGATATATTACCAGCGGATCGTATTAACATAACTATAGTTAAAAATTTAGATAAGGGCTTTGATTATAGAGAAATTATAATAGAATAATAATATCAATGCAGAATTAATGTAGATTTGACAAATAAGAGAGGAAGTTTTTTAGATGAAGATATTAGCTATAGATAGTTCGGGGCTAGTGGCCTCTGTTGCCATAGTAACAGAAGATACCATGCTTGCTGAATATACAGTAAATTTTAAGAAAACCCATTCCCAGACCCTTCTTCCTATGTTGCAGGAGATTGTTAAAATGATAGAATTGGATATGGAGACGGTGGACGGAATTGCAGTTTCAAGCGGTCCTGGATCCTTTACGGGACTGAGAATTGGGTCAGCTACAGCCAAAGGGTTGGGTCTAGCACTGAACAAGCCGATAATATCAGTACCAACCGTGGATGGTCTAGCTTATAATCTTTTTGGAACGGACAAGCTAATTTGTCCCATGATGGATGCAAGAAGAAATCAAGTATATACAGGATTATATTGCTTTAAAGGCAATGAACTGCATAAAATATTGGACCAAAGGGCTGTTCCGGTAGATGAGATTATAGAAGAAATAAATCAAAGAGGTCAGAATGTAATCTATCTGGGTGATGGTAGTAAGGTTTACGAAGATATAATTAGGGAGAATACGAAGGTTAATTTTCAATTTGCTCCTATGCATATGAATAGACAAAGGGCCGGGGCAATTGGTGCATTAGGTATTCAATATTATAATAAAAATCAGATGCAAACTGCTGCTCAGCATCAGCCAATATATTTAAGATTATCTCAAGCAGAGAGAGAGCTTATGGAAAAGAAAAAAGAACATAAGTAGGAGTAGATGGCATGATTATACGTAAAATGAGAGAAGAGGATCTGGCATCAGTAGCTGAGATTGAAAAAATGATATTTACTGAGCCTTGGAGAGAAGAGGATTTTAGAAAAGCTATTGGCGATTCTAATAACCTATATCTAGTGGCGGAGCAAGCCGGAGAGATTGCTGGCTATTGTGGTTACTGGGGGATAGCAGGAGAGGGCAATATATATAATGTAGCTGTTAAAGACACCTTCAGAAGAAAAGGTCTTGGATATAGGATGTTATCGGAATTAATTAGAAGAGGCTTGGATAATAATATAAGTGCTTATACCTTAGAAGTAAGATGTTCCAATACCTCGGCTATAAATTTGTATGAAAGATTAGGGTTTATCAATACCGGTATTAGAAAAGACTTTTATAATAAACCTAAGGAAGATGCTGTTATAATGTGGTTTAGAACGATACAGTAATTCCCACTGTAAATTTTCAGCTACAGGGGTTATAATATCAATAAGGCTAAGGACGAGTCATGCATCTATCAGGAGGGATAAAGTTGAAAAGGGTAGGATACTCAAAGAAAAGCGGGGAAAAGGAAACTCATATATACTGCAATGTATGTGGAAAAGCAATAAAAGTAGAAAATGGCATATTAAAGGAAGATGTTTTTGAAGCTACTAAAGAATGGGGATATTTCTCTAAAAGAGATTTAGAGGTACATCGCTTTAATCTATGTGAAGAATGCTATGATAAAATGATTGCCAGCTTTCAGATACCGGTTGAAGTAAGTAAAAAATTAGAGGTTTTATAATCGAAGAGGGACTGTTTTAAAATGAAACCATATATATCATTTTGAAACAGTCCTTTTTACTAGATTGAATAATTGAAAAATCATAGACAAACAATAGAAAATACTGCTAAAATATATGGAGCAACTTATAACATATAAAAAAATGTGGTACAATGTATATGAATCAAAATTAGAGAGGCATGGATAAAAGATGTTAGATGTTTGTTTGTTAGGTACGGGAGGAATGATGCCCCTTCCTGGCCGATGGTTGACTGCATTAATGACTAGATTTAATGGAAGCAGTTTACTTATTGACTGTGGAGAAGGTACTCAGATAACTATGAGGGAAAAAGGATGGAGTTTTCACTCAATCGATACAATATGCTTTACCCATTACCATGGAGATCATATCAGCGGATTACCTGGTTTATTACTATCAATGGGTAATGCAGATAGAACTGAGCCAGTAACTTTGATTGGTCCCAAGGGCCTGGAGAGGGTAGTTAATTCTTTAAGAATTATTGCTCCTGAGCTACCCTTTGAATTAAAGTTTATAGAACTGTTAGAAGCAGAAGCAACCATAAATATAAATGGTTATGTAATTAATGCTTTTCAAGTAAAGCATAATGTCAATTGTTATGGATACAGTTTACAAATAAAAAGGGGCGGGAGATTCTTTGTTGAAAAAGCTCACGAAAATCAAATTCCACAAAAGTATTGGAATCGCCTGCAAAAGGGTGAAACCATTCATGAAGAAGGTAAGACCTATACCCCAGATATGGTCTTGGGACCTGAAAGAAAGGGAATTAAGTTGACTTATTGCACCGATACAAGACCAACTAAATCCATAATAAAGTTTGCTGCTAATTCTGATCTTTTCATATGTGAAGGGATGTATGGGGAAAAAGAAATGGAAGCTAAGGCTAGAGAGTATAAGCATATGACTTTTTATGAGGCAGCGATGCTGGCCAAAGAGGCCAAAGTGCAAGAATTGTGGCTCACCCATTATAGCCCGTCACTGGTAAGGCCAGAAGAATATATAGGAGAGGTTAGAAAAATATTTCCTAATACTAAGATTGGTAGGGATAGAAAGAGTGTAACTTTAGAATTTGATAAAACTGAATAAGCGTATTGTTTGTTAAGGAGGATAAGGTATGGCTAAAGGCAAAAAAAGTAATGTAAAAAATGTATTATTATTAGCTGTTTTGGTAGTTTTGGTAGTGGGGTTCTTTATAATTAAATCAAAACAGATGGCCATAAATAAAGATGCTTCAAAGGGCAAGGTTACAGATGTTGATATACTGATTGAAAAGGATTTGGAATTATATTATCCAGAAACCCCTAGGGAAGTTGTAAAATTATATAGCAATATGATTAAGACGCTGTATTCTGGAATTGATGACGAGAAAATTGAAGCCCTTGCATTAAAAATAAGGGAGCTATATGATAAGGAGTTTTTAGCCCATAATCCAGAAGATAGATATATTGCTGATCTTTATTCTGAAATAGCAATATGGAATAAAGCTAACCGTAAAATAACCAATGTAATATTAGGGGACAAAATCGAAACCTATACCAAGAATGATATGGAGTTTGCAACAATTAAGGTTTCTTATACTATAGAAGAGAAAAGTAAAGAGATAGAAAGGAAACATTATATTTTAAGAAAGAATGAAAAAGGACAGTGGAAGATACTTGGTTGGGAGCTGGATGGGACTGAGTAGAACTTGATAAGGTATATGTCTGAACGATGGGAAAGGGATGTTAGTTAACATGACAAAAGATGCTATAATCTTAGCGATAGAATCATCTTGTGATGAAACTGCAGCAGCTGTAGTGAAAAACGGAAGAGAAGTATTATCTAATGTGATATCATCACAGATTGAGCTGCATAAACTCTATGGAGGTGTGGTTCCTGAAATTGCTTCCAGAAAGCATATAGAAAAGATAAATCAAGTAATAGAAGAGGCCTTGGATCAAGCAAAGGTATCCTTGCAGGAGATTGATGGGATAGCTGTCACATATGGGCCAGGACTGGTGGGGGCTCTGTTGGTGGGAGTTGCAGAGGCGAAGGCGATTAGTTTTGCACTTAATAAACCGCTGATTGGGGTACACCATATAGAAGGACATATATCCGCCAATTATATAGAAAATAAAGAACTTGAACCTCCTTTTATATGTCTAATTGTATCAGGTGGCCATACCCATTTGGTATTAGTAAATGACTACGGTGAGTATGAAATTATTGGGCATACCAGAGATGATGCTGCTGGAGAGGCATTTGATAAGGTGGCTAGAGCTATAGGACTTGGATATCCTGGTGGACCTAAGATTGACAAGCTGGCAAAAGAGGGGAATAAAGAAGCTGTTGCATTTCCCAGGGCTAATATAGAAGAAGCGCCCTATGATTTTAGCTTTAGCGGGTTAAAATCTGCTGTGCTCAACCATCTGAATTCCTGTGAAATGAAGAAAATCGAAGTTAATAAAGCTGATATAGCAGCATCATTTCAAGAAGCAGTGGTAGATGTTTTAGTAAGTAAAACAATTATGGCAGCAGAAGAGTATGGGCTGGATAGAATAGCTATAGCCGGTGGAGTAGCTGCAAACTCTGCTCTTCGTGACGGCATGAATAAAAAATGTCAGGAAAAAGGCTTGAAGTTGTATTATCCTTCGCCAATATATTGTACTGATAATGCAGCCATGATAGGAAGTGCAGCTTATTATGAATATATTAAAGGAATAAGACATGGTCTTGATTTAAATGCAGTGCCTAATTTAAGGTTGGGCCAAAGATAAAATATAGAAAGATAAAATATAGGCAGTAGTTTTGGCTATAGTGTAATGATAGGATGAAAGGCTGGTTATTAATTTGAGTAAAAATAAAGTTACTGCCCTTGTACTGGCAGCTGGTCAAGGAAAAAGAATGAACATGCCGGTGGCAAAACAATTTATAAACTTAAAAGGGAAGCCTGTTATATATTATTCTCTAAAGGCCTTAGAAGCAAGTAATGTAGATGAGGTGATTCTAGTTACTGGAAGTGGCCAAGTTGACTACTGCTGGAATTCCATAGTTAAACCTAATGGTTTTAAAAAAGTAGCAAAGATTATTGAAGGCGGCCAGGAACGTTATGATTCCGTTTATAAAGGTTTGAATAATATAGATGATGCCCGATATGTAATGATACATGATGGTGCAAGACCATTTATTCAATCCAGATTAATAAATCAAGTTATAGAGCAGGTGGAGATTTGTTCGGCCTGTATTGTAGGGGTCCCAGTTAAAGATACTATTAAAGTTGTAGATGAAGAGGGACAGATTATATCAACCCCCAATAGAAATACATTATGGGCAGCCCAAACTCCACAGGCCTTCCGATATGATTTGATAAAAAGGGCATATGATTTAATGTACCAAGAAGATGGAATGAAACATATGACGATAACTGATGATGCTATGTTATATGAAACTTATATAGAACAGAAAGTGAAGGTGCTTCCTGGAGATTATTCAAATATAAAGTTAACAACCCATGAAGACTTAAGTATTGCTGAAATTATTATGGAAAAAGTAATCAGTCATGTAAATGAGTAACTAATCCTACCAAGTTAATATCATAAGTTAGAGAGAAGAAATCTTGTTTTTATAAATGAATAGACTGAATTAATCCAATTTTAAATATTTTTCGAAAAACAGGTAAAAAACCTCTTGACACAATTAATTTAGAATGATATACTAGCTAAGCGACGTTTGGAGAGGTGTCCGAGTGGTTTAAGGAGCTGGTCTTGAAAACCAGTGATTCCGCAAGGAACCGTGGGTTCGAATCCCACCCTCTCCGTTAAATAAATGTAACATTACAATTGAGCTTTTTGACAATTGATAGAGTCTTAAGTTGAGAATTAAAATTGTTTAGAAGTTGAGTTGGATTTACATTTAACTGGAGAAGTACCCAAGAGGCTGAAGGGGCTCCCCTGGAAAGGGAGTAGGTCGTTAATAGCGGCGCGAGGGTTCAAATCCCTCCTTCTCCGTTCTGCTTTAATGTTTATTTCTTAGTTATTTATTTTAAGAAGATTAAATAAGGCAAATCATCTTATTAATAATCTTGTAAAATAAGAACATAATATATATGACATAAAGTTATATGAGAAAATAAATTAAGAAAAAATAAAAAAGCAGTTGACAAAATAAAAAATGCATGATAAGATATTCAAGCTGACGTTGAGAAACACAGCAATGCATCAATAAGCAAGATTTTGAACCTTGATAACTAAACAGTGAAACAACCCTGAAAATTCTAAAAAGTTCAGAACCAAGACATGGGTAAAACCAAGACTTTGGTTTTGGAAATAGATTTTCAATATATATCATAAACGGTATATCTTAGATGTATTGTTAGATATATGCGAACCGTATTCGATATTATTAATTAATGTTGGATACACCACAAAGACAGTAAATGATAACAAAGCTATGATATAGCCAATGTTTCATTATGACTAGATTAAACTTAAACA
>JAAYPX010000242.1 GCA_012519565.1 Clostridiales bacterium
AACAATGCTGACAGTATATATGTATTAGATTATTGAAATAATGTAATATTTAAGCTCTAAGTTTTAGATAATTTAGGGCTTTTTTATTAAGTAATATATTTGACTATGGGGTTAATATATTATATACTTTTAATGGATAATTCACCAATTGATGTAAGCGTCGAATAAATAGTGTCTAGAAAGTGTTTATATTTAACAATCTAGACACTTATACTCAAGTTCTACAATGGAGGGGAAAATGGGAGCAGTAGTTATTTATTATTCACTTGAAGGTAATACAGAATTTATAGCTAAGCTATTATCGTTAAATTTGGAAGCAGATATAATAAAACTTGAACCTAGGAAGGAGATACCTAAGAAAGGTTTACTTAAGTATATAATAGGTGGGTTAAGCGCTATTTTACATCATAAACCAGAACTATCCAATGAAAGAATTCCATTGGATAAGTATGATACAGTAATCTTAGGTACACCGATTTGGGCAGGTACTTATTCTACGCCAATTAATACATTTCTTTCTGAATATAAGATGTCAGGTAAAAATATAATTTTATTTGCATGTCATTCTGGATCAGGTGCTAATAAAGCTTTTAACCAAATATCTAAAGAGCTTGAAGGCAATAAGATATTACATGCAATTGACTTTGTAGATCCTGTTAGGCAGAACCTAGAGCAATTGGAAAATAGAGTTGTTGCATTGTGTAATACTATTTAGTATTTTTATATATGGTAATGAATATTAATCTGTCCTCATAGTTAACTACGGGCCAAACTTACAAGGCGCAAATATAATGATATGGGGACAGATAAGAGCAAAGTAAGTAGGGAGAGAAGATTTTAAAAATAAAATTTATAACTGGAGGCAGACTATGAAATTCAGATCTATACATAAGTATATCTGGGTTTTTCTTATTTTTATAGCAATTTTAACTGCTTGTAATCAATATGAGAATAATAATTCACCCAAAGATATCTTATCAAATATTAAAGAAGATGAAAAGGATACAGACAATATTGAAGCTATAAAAATAGAAGAAAAAGAGATAGAGAATAGCAGTGAAGAAAATGCTAAAGAGGAAGCTAATGTGCTTTCTGATATAACAGAGAATAATAATATAACTTTGCTTATGGTCGGTGATGTCTTGCTACATACCAAAATTAATGAAAGTGGTAAAATGGAGGATGGGACTTATAATTATGATCATTTATTTGCCAATGTGAAAGAAGATATCCTGGCGGCAGATTTGGCTATAGTTAATCAAGAGGTTATCCTAGGGGGCACTGAATTAGGGCTATCTGGTTATCCCACCTTTAATGGGGCTTATGAAGTAGGAGACTCATTGGCTAAAGCAGGTTTTGATGTTATATTACACGCTACTAATCATACATTAGACAAAGGAAAAAAAGGGGTTCAGAATTGCTTAAACTTCTGGAAAAATACCTATCCTGAGCTTGCGGTTCTAGGTATTAATGAAAGCCAAGAAGCTCATGATAGTTATATCTATGTCTATGAAAAAGATGGAATAAAAGTAGCTATACTAAATTATACCTATGGAACCAATGGAATTAAATTACCTTCAGACATGCCCTATATTGTCAATCTTCTGGATAAGAAGCTTATAGAAGCCCACGTTAAGAGAGCGAAAGAGTTAGCTGATTTTATAATTGTAGCTCCCCATTGGGGGACTGAATATCAGCTAACTCCTTCAAAGAACCAGATTAATCTGGCCACTTATATGGCTGAATTAGGTGTTGATTTGGTGATTGGAACCCACCCCCATGTTATTCAACCAGTGGAATGGATAGAAAGTACTAATGGTAATCGTATGCTAGTCTATTATTCTATCGGTAATTTTATCAATTCGACGGCTGGGACCGGTGCAGGAGTGGCCAATAGGATGGTTGGTGCCATGGCTAAGGTCACCTTAGCTCGTAATGAAAAGGGAAAGGTATATATCGAGGAATACGGAGCGGAACCATTGGTAACCCATATGAAAACCGGCCCTGGTTTAATTACTACTTATAAATTTAGTGATTACACAGAAGAATTGGCATCTGAAAATGAAATCATAAAACAGGACAGTAATTTTACATTTAAATACTGTATCGATTTATGGAATAAAGTATATGCCAATAATTTTGCCCTGGAATATTAAGTTTTACAATTATCATTATACTTATTGCGTAATAATTATTTCCTGGATAGTAAACTTATTTCCTGGATAGTAAATTTTGGATTTTTGCATGGGGATCTAAGATGCTTGATATAGACTTTCCAACATTGATACAGTAGATATAATAGGCTATATATTTAGATAGGTCCACTTCCCGATACCAAGGTGCATTCACCACATCCCTTGGCCTGTAGGATGCATTGGTTATAAATATGGCATCAAATAAGCCCTCTTCATATGCCTTGTTATATTTATCAGTTCCTTCTGTAAAAAGACCAAAGGTGACAGCAATAAAAATCCGCTTTGCACCTAATTGCTTTAGATATTTAATTACTTCTAACATGGTATCACCGGAAGCCAGTATGTCATCAACAATTAAAATATCTTTATCCTTAACATCTGGTCCAATGTATTTATGTACTTCGATTTGATATTTACCATTTTCCAGTGTTTTTCGGGATCTACGTTTATAGAAGATACCCATATCCAATTCTAATTCATTGGCATATAGAAGATTACGGTTTATACCTCCTATATCGGGGCTAACTACCAGTAGGTTTTCCCTATGGTTTATTACATCAGGGTAGCACCTTTTAATCTTTTTAATCGTTTGATATACAGGCATAAGATTATCAAAGCCCATGAAAGGAACGGCATTTTGAACTCTATCATCATGAACATCAAAAGCCATAATGTTGTCCACTTTCATATTCTCCAGTTCCCTTAATGCAACAGCACAATCCAGAGATTCTCTTGCAATTCTCCGATCTTGCCTTGCAGAGTATAGCATAGGAGATATTACAGATATCCTATTGGCTTTGCCGCCTATTGCAGAGATGACCCTTTTTAAATTCTGAAAATGTTCATCGGGGGACATTGGAACCTCTTGATTATACATTTTGTAGTGGCAGCTATAATTACCAACATCCATTATTATAAATACATCTGCACCCCGTACCGTATTCTCCAGTATAACCTTTCCATCGCCGGTCATAAAACGTATGAAGTTGGCATCAATAATTTGGCTTTTGCCAGTACTATAGATACTCTCCAGATAATAACTGATTTTGTTAGCTAGTTCTTCTGTTCCATATAGAGGAATAATTGCAATAGGCATTGAAGTTTTCAGGTTTTCATTATTATTCGTCTTATTGGG
>JAAYPX010000030.1 GCA_012519565.1 Clostridiales bacterium
CGGGAATTTACGCCTTTGGAGTGTTATATTAAATGTGAGTAGTATTATAATACGAAAGCAGACACATTGAAAAAGGAATGAAACATAAAAGCTTTTATAACTTTTTATAAGTTTTCAGTAACGGTAAAATAATATTAATAGTATTGTCCTTATGAGTATTTTATACACGGACATAAGCCTATCTATATAAGAAGTTTAAGGTATATTTTTGAAAATATCAAGGTGGTTTTAGTAAATAATAATGTTTTGCTTCCTAAGCATAGTTCGGACTTTATATAAGCCGACAAGGTCAGCCAGTGCCCAGCCAATAGGAATAGCCCACCATATGCCCACTAATCCGATTGAAGGGATGGCAGATAGGGTATATGCCAGTAGCACTCGGGTTCCTAGACTAATAATAGTAAGTATAATTGATACTTCATTCTTACCAAGACCTCTAAATAATCCATAAAACATAAAGAGATAACCAATCAAGCAATAAAAACTTGAAACTATAGCCAAATATCGCAAACCAATCTGCATAATTTCAGTTTCTTGGGGATCTATAAAAAAGCCCATTAAGGATTTGGCAAAGATTAATACAAAAATAGTTGTTAATACACAGTAAATAGTTATAATTTTAACTGCAGAGCGTATTCCTTGCTGAATACGTTCATTCTTTTGGGCACCTTTGTTTTGAGCAATAAAGGTTGAGAAGGCATTACCAAAATCCTGAACTGGCATATAAGCAAAACTATCAATTTTAACCACCGCAGTAAATGCTGCCATAACTTGAACACCAAAGCTATTGACCAAGCCTTGTACCATTAAGATACCAAAGTTCATTATAGACTGCTGAATACTAGATAGCACAGAATAATTGCTAATCATCTTAATCATAGCCTTGTCTAAGTAAATATGCTTTTTATGTAATCGAATCTCAGGCACCTTGCTAGCAGAATATATGGCAATACCTATTGCGGAGAATGCTTGGGCTATAATTGTTGCGTAGGCAGCACCTTCAACACCCATTTTCATAGGAACCACAAAGATATAATCTAGAACAATATTAATAATTGCTGACATTATTAGGAAGATTAGGGGTATTATAGAGTTACCTAAACTTCTTACAACAGAGGCAAAATAATTATATATTCCTGTAAAGGTTATACCATAAAATATAATTAATAAATAAGCTTTTGTATCTGTAAGTATCTCTTCAGGAATTTGAATTAATTGTAATATTTCGTCAATAAAAACAATAGAAACAATGTTAATTATTAAGGTTACTATACCTATAAAGGCAAAGGCAGTAAAGAGGCTATTTTTAAGTTTATCTTCCTCATTGGCGCCATAAAAGTAAGAGAATACGGCACCACTACCCATGCACAGACCTAGTATAATTGAGGTTAGGAAAACAATTACAGCGTAGGAACTTCCTACAGCGGCCAGAGCATCTGGACCGATAAACTTTCCTACAATAACTGTATCCACCACATTATATAGTTGTTGAAATATATTACCGATTATCATGGGAATAGCAAAATTTATCATTGACTTTGCCACATTGCCATGGATTAAATTATTATTAACTTTCATGTCTTTTAATTTATGTCCTTTCTTATATCGAGAATATGAAGAGTCAAGCCTTCTGTATATTACTATATTTATAACTTTATATCAAGTATTCGGGGAACTTGTCACCTAGGAAGGAGGAGATTAATAAGGAGGAAATTAATATAGAAATAAGCAAAATAGCGGAGAGATAACAGAGGAAATCAAGGATGATAACTCTATTGACAAGTAAGGATATATGAAAAGGCTGGTAGGTCAAGATGGGCTGATATCTGGACTGTAGCAGTATATAATCCTGCTAATAAAATATATATTAGATGTAAAAAGTGATTTCATTAAGAAGAAAATCATGGTATAATTAGGATATTAATAGTAGAAAGGTAGATACCTAGAAATCATCCTGATTTATGATGGGAATGGTGTAATATTAATATCAACTGTAAGTAGGCTTATAATATTTTATATAAAAAAGGAGAGAAAAATGCTGCCAGGTTTTAAATTAAATTGCCATAATAGAGATCTTAATCCTTGTTTTGAATCCCATGATCCTTCCATGATGAAGGACCCTATAAGTGGTAACTATTATTCCTATTCTACAGATTCAGCTATCTGTTCAGAATATAAGCAAGGTATTCCCATAAGAAAGAGTAGTGATCTTGTTAACTTTACATATATAGGAACAGCCTTGTCTGAAGCTGCTGTGGCCGAGGCAAGGGATAATGGTGTATATCCGCCGACTGCAGGTTTTTGGGCGCCTTTTGTTGAATATGTGAATGGTGAATATCGGTTGTATTATTCAGCTACTAAGGCATTTGGTAGTTCAGAATCAAAGATCTGGTTGGCGGTTTCTAGCAACCCTGAAGGACCCTTTGAGAATAGGGGAGTTGTAGCTGATACCTGGTTTACAGGAGATGATTTGCCCAATGCTATTGATCCTCATATTATCGACGATAAAGACGGTAGAAAATTTATGGTCTATGGTTCCTATTTTGGAGGTATATATATAAAAGAGTTAGACGTGAAAAGCGGTCTATCTATAGATGGTGATGCAAGGAGCTTAGGGAAAAGGCTGGCAGTTAGGCCGAATAATTATAGAATTGATGGTCCAGAGGGAGCAGCTATTATATATTGCAAAGAGACGGATTATTATTACCTGTTTTTCTCTTATGGGTGGCTAGGTGAGAATTATGACATCAGAGTAGCCCGTTCAAAAGTTGTGGAAGGTCCATATCTAGATTTTGAAGGAAATGATGTCAACGGAAAAAGTTATGGATTAAAACTGGCCAACAGTTATTGTTTTAAAGGGGAAAATCCATATGCAGACGAGGTTTGCTCATATAATCAACTTTCAAGACATCGCTATCTTAGCCAAGTTACCAGTTGGACCTTTGATGGATTTCGTGGCCCAGGGCATGGGGTGCCCTTTTATGATTGGGGAAATGATAGCTATTATTTTGTACATCATATACGGGATGGTGCGCCAGAATTAAAGATGGAAGCTAGAGACGGAAAACATGTTTCTTATTTAGCTCACTATATGATGATAAGAAAAATGTTGTTCGTAGACGGCTGGCCTGTACTTAGTCCAGAACCTTATTGCGGTGAGTTTCATGAAATAGTGGATGAGATAACAGAAGCTCCCTGGGAATGGATTGAGCTGGATGATATGAACAATGGTGTTAAAAGATCCCAAATTGGTCGCTTTGATCAGTATGATAAAAATCGTATGATTGTTATGAAATGTTATGATTTTGAGAATAGCAGGCCTGGTATATGTGCTACTGGTATTACATCAGAAGGAGTATGCTTCTGGGGGAAGAAAGTAGATGCTATATGTTAAATTTTATTACCTATATCTTGTGACCTATATCTTATGATTTATATCTTATACTTGTGAGAGTTATGGAGGATTATCTTATGTCTAATGATTTCAATAAAAGAAGGAAATCAAAAAGAGTATTATTGTTTTTATCAATCAATTTACTTTTGCTCTTTTTGTTTTCTGGCTGTGATATGGAAAAAACAAGGGATGATACCGATGGTAAGCAAATCACTGTGAATCCGACGGAAGCACTAATAGAGCCAAGCAAAGCCATAGGAAGTGATGAGACAGAAAATAGGGTAGAGCCTAAATTTGAAGATTTTATAATTATGGAGGAATTTTTTAAAGATTATACTTTCGATATTTCCTATGATGAAAAACTGGAGTTTTATGAACGAACCTATACAATTCAAGGGGCATATGACATGAATGGGGATGGAGAAGATGATAAGATTGATGCTTTATTAAAAGCTGATTATCAGGAAGGCTCTTATATAGAGGTAAATGGGAACAGATTAGTGATAGACTACTGTAACCCATCTGGTGAAATTCAGATGATTGATTTAAATAATAAGGATAGCTTTACAGAAATTGCAGTGTTTGATAACGGACCAAGTGCCGACCCTACTTTAATGTTCTTCCGTTATGACGGAAGCGAGGTTTCTTTCCTTGGATCCATAGACCAGTATGCATTAATGGATGGACAGGGCAGATTCATTTCAAGTTTTCATTTGACACAATATTTTAATCCGCAATTTTTCTCTGCATGGGGAGAATTTGAGGATGGTGAATATGTTTTAACTAATCATGATGTAGAACAATACATAGGTAAAACCTTTGATGTTAATGGTGCAGGATTTTTTGAACCTCTTGATACAATGCCAGAGAATTATTTAGAGCATATTACATGGGATAGTGAGGCTAAGAGGGAGTTTAAGGAAGTGCAGGTGAAAATTCTAGATATTTATGTTAGTGAGTTTGATCGAACCTTAAATTGGTTCTTTGTCCAACTGCCAGATGGTGAGAAAGGATTGCTGTATTTTTGGATAGGAGATTGACGATTTTCCAACCTTTAATGTAATAAACACTTGATGTACTAAATACAAGACAACTTAGAGGGAAACTATGGGAAATAAAATTTTTTAATAATAATCCTATAATGTATGTTATAGCTGATGGAGATAATATATATTTGCTTCATGCATGTAAGAAGCAAAAAGGAAAAGCTGAGGATGGTTTCACGAATTGAAACGGTGGGTAATTCTCCTGCTCTAAGAAACTTTGTAAAATATGTAGACGGCTTAGGTTTGGAAATTAAACTTGAGAATAAGGTTAAATAAATTTTAATGCAATTTAGGCATGATTGAGCCCTTGATATGACTTCTGTGACATATCAAGGGTCTATTTTTTGATCGAATTAGATAAGAAAAATAGGCTACACTTTCCTCTATATTTATGGTATCATCATCTGTAAAATGTAATTATATAATAAACTCTATTACATAGCTTTTAGACTTTAAATTAATTTTAAGACTTAGATGCTTTATAGAAAGGCATGATGAATATGAATGAAAAAACTAGAGCCTTGAAAGCAGCATTTCCCCATACCCTGCCTGTGCTTACAGGTTTTACCTTTTTAGGCATAGCCTATGGGATATTGATGGATAGCAAGGGGTATGGAGTTGTCTGGACGGCTTTATTTAGTTTACTGGCATATGCAGGGTCAGCCCAATATGTAGCTATAGGTTTTCTAACATCGGTTTTTAATCCCCTGTATGCATTGGCTATGACATTAATGGTAAATGCTCGCCATATATTTTATGGTATATCTATGTTGGATAAATTCAGGGATATGGGAAAGTTAAAATATTATCTTGTTTTTGGTTTGTGTGATGAGACATTTTCAATAGTTTGTTCAACTAATCCACCAGAAGGGGTAAGTAAGAAATGGTTTATGTTTTTTATTACCTTACTTAACCATGGTTACTGGGTATTAGGTTCAATTCTTGGAGCGCTACTGGGAACTGTGATTACATTTAACACAAAGGGGCTTGATTTTGTCTTAACGGCTTTATTTGTAGTGATATTTGTGGGACAATGGAAGAAGCAGAAAGACCATAAGCCAGCAATTATTGGACTAGTATGCTCCATTATTTGCTTACTTATATTTGGACAAGATAATTTTATTATTCCTTCCATGGTTACGATTTTGGTAGCCTTATCAGTATTTCGAAAGGATGGAGCAGTTGAAGAAGACCTAGGGAAGGAGGAAATCCAGTGACCTTATCACCTATAAAAATCATAATAATACTTTTTATGGTAAGTTTGGCTACGATTATAACAAGATTCTTACCATTTATTTTGCTTAAGAATATTAAATCCAATAATACATATATGAAATATCTAGGAGAGGTATTACCTTATTCAGCTATTGGCCTTATAGTTGTTTACTGTCTTAGAAATGTTGATCTCAATGGAAGTCCTTATGGATTACCAGAGGCAATAGCAATTATTTTCATTATTATAATCCATTATTGGAAAGAAAATACTCTGCTTAGCATTGGATTAGGTACTATAATTTATATGCTACTTGTGCAATTTGTATTTATATAATAAGATTTTCGATATTTCCAAAGTAGACAGCTTATTAATTACTAATAAGATATCTACTTGGAGGAATTATCTATGTTAGGAAAATTATATGATATCAAAATTTTGATTATTAAAATCTTTGAACAGAATAATATAAGATTACTCTGTTTGAGGATTTTTTTTTGTTCTTTTTGCTTGGATAGACATAAAAATCTATATTTTGAGGGGTATAAAATTTAGACGGTTTACTGAAAAAATCCCCCTATGTATAATTTAATCATACAAATTCAACAAAACAATCTAAGATAGGAGATGCCATATGAAAGCACTAAATAAAACTGAACTTCCTAAGAAGAAAAGTTTTGGAAGCATAATTAAAAAGAATTGGCAACTGTATGTATTAATCCTTCCAGCACTTACTTACTTTTTTGTATTTAATTATTTGCCTCTTTATGGTATACAAATTGCTTTTAAAGATTTTAAGGCGGTTAATGGAATATTAGGCAGTGAATGGGTGGGATTAAAACACTTTACCACATTTTTTGACTCTTACTATTTTAAGAGGTTAATATCCAATACATTTCTTATTAATATTTACTATTTATTATGGAGTTTTCCCCTTCCTATAATATTGGCAATTTTACTCAATCAAATCCGTGGTGAGAAAACTAAGAGATTTATACAGACCAGTATTTATGTGCCTTATTTCATATCAACGGTGGTACTGGCCGGGATGTTATACATCTTTTTGTCTCCAAGCAGCGGCATCCTTAACTTTGGCAGGGAAGCCTTAGGACTTAGGGCCATAGATTATATGTCCGAAGCAAAGGCCTTTAGAAGTATCTATATAATATCCGGTATATGGCAAACAGCAGGTTGGGGCACTATCCTCTACATAGCTTCACTGGCAGGAGTTGATCCTGAATTTTACGAAGCAGCAGAAATTGATGGTGCCAGCATATGGCAGAAAATCAGATACATTGATTTCCCTAGTTTAATACCTGTAGCTGTAATGGTATTTATACTAGATTGTGGTCGTTTGCTTAGCAGTAATACAGATAAAGTTTTAGTAATGCAGACAGCTGGAAATATTCCTGTATCAGATATTATTGGGGTGTATGTCTATAGTGTAGGTCTGGGAACTGGACAATTTTCTTATACAGCAGCAATAGGTCTCTTTGTTAATGTTATTAATTTTGTTTTGATTTTATCAGTTAATAAAATAACCAAAAAAATATCCAATGTAGGCTTATTTTAGATAAAAATGAGTCAGTCTTTTAAGAAAGGCATGGTAATCAATATGAGATCAAAAAATAAAAAGAAACTTAGTTTTAGTAACAGGGCTTTTTACATATTCAATTCAATGTTTTGGGTAATTGTAATGTTTTTAATTCTATATCCATTGTACTTAGTGGTTATAGCATCGGTTTCTGATCCTGATGCCATAATCAGAGGAGAGGTAATCTGGCATCCTGTGGCCTTTTCCCTGAACGGTTATAAGGCGGTTTTTGGTTATAGGGAAATGCTTAGATCCTATTTGAATTCTTTTATATATACCTTTGTCAGCATTACTATCAGTATTGTAGTTACTTTATCAGGAGCTTATACCTTATCTAGGCCCAAGTTCGAGGGGAAGGGACTTTTGAATTTCATCTTTATTTTTACAATGTTTTTTAATGGTGGTTTAGTTCCTACATTTTTAATTATGCGGGATATTGGTTTGTATAATTCTCCCTGGATAATAATTTTAATGGGATGTGTCAGTGTATGGAATCTAATGGTAGCAAGGACTTACATACAGACCAGTATACCACAGGAATTATATGAGGCATCAATGTTAGATGGGGCCAATCACTTTAACTATTTTTTTCGGGTTGTGCTTCCTCTTTCAAAAACTATTATAGCGGTATTAGCAGTATATTATGGAGTATCCAAATGGAATGATTATTTTACCGGACTCGTTTATTTAAGAGACCGAAATTTATTACCCTTGCAGACGGTACTTAGGGAAATACTGGCTACCCTTCAGATTGATAAATCCGGTGATTTTATGCTATCCATGGCCGACAATGCAGAATCTATACAAGAAGCCATGAGAATTGCCAATGTGGCCAAATACTGTATTATCGTGGTTGCCACAGGTCCGGTAGTTATTTTATATGGTATCATGCAGAAATATTTTGAGAAGGGTATCATGATAGGATCATTAAAAGGATAAGTTATCAGCACCTAAAGTGTTGAAATAAATGCTTAATTAAAAGGAGGTATATTTAATGAAAAAGAAGTTCTATGCAATAATTTTAACAGCTATTATGGTCATACTTGCATTGACTGGCTGTAGCAAGAACAGTGGGGGAGATAGTAAGGTAGATAGTAAAGTAGACAGCAATAATACCGTTACTAAGCAACCTGAAGCTTCAAATGAGAAGGAAGTTGTAGAGAGTGATAACTTCAACCCAACAGGTTATCCCATTGTAAAAGAACCGCTTACTTTAAAGGTTATGATATCTATTAGAGATGTAGATACCCTAATAGACATCAATGATATGCCTATGATTAAGGAGCTAGAAGAAAAGACCGGTATACATGTTGAATGGGAACCTGTTAAAGGCTCAGACTGGAATATGAAATTAAACTTAATGTTTTCATCCGGTGAGTACCCTGATATAATAATAGCCCAGAGTAGTACAGGTATATCTGAGGAGTATGGTGTAACTCAGAAATTAATTATTCCAGTAGATGAGTTAACTGAAAAATACATGCCTAACTATATGGAAAGAATAAGTATGGAAGATGATGATCCTACTAAAGGGCTGGTAGCATCCGATGGTAAAAAGTATTCCATTGGTTATCTGGTGGGACAAAATATTAATACCAATCAGCATTATTTTATTAACCAGACCTGGCTTGATACCTTAGGATTAGAAACACCTAAGTCCATAGAGGAATTAACCGATGTTTTCCGAGCATTTAAAACAAAGGATCCCAATGGTAATGGAGTGGCAGATGAGATACCACTGGTAATGGGACTAGATACTGGGTTTTATGATGTAAGCTATATTCTTCCTTTGTTTGGGGTACCTAGTGATCAGAATACTTGGTTATTCATCGATGACAACAAAAAGGTACAATTTACTCCTACACAAGAAGGTTTCCGTGAATGTATGGAATGGTTAAATCTATTATACAATGAGGAATTATTGGATAAGGAAGTTATTTCCCAAGATATTAATACTATTGAAGCAAAACTACAACAAGGTGGCAATGTTGGTTTCTTTACAGCATGGAGATTGACAGCCATGGGATTTGACAATGGTGTATTAAATGATAGTGTACTATATATGCCTGCAGGACCAGGAGGAAGAAAGGCAAGTATGTATAGGACCATGGAGATGGCTAAAAACGGTGCCTATATAACTACTACTAATAAAAATGTTCCAGCATCTATGCGCTGGTTAGATGCTTTACTGGAAACAGAAATGATGTTCTCCTTATATTATGGGCCTAAGGGTGAAGGCTGGGAATATAATGCTGAAAACGGCAAGATTGATTCCATTACAGTGGACCCCACAAGGGTTAAAAATTGTCTAGATGTTAATACCTTATTCTTTGCACCAGGTAAATATATCTCTGAAGTATTTAATATGTCACCACAGAGAATTGAGAAGACTAATTACTGCCTAGAGTATGATGCAGCAGGGGTTCTTCAAAAATACTCCAATGATTATTTAAGGCTAGCACCATTGACTTCAGAGCAGATTCAGACTCTAACTCTAAAGGAAACAGATATTGATAATGCAGTAGTAGAGCATATGGCTAAGTTTATTACTGGTGGTGTAACTGATGACAGTTGGAATTCATTCCTATCCATATTTGATAAAATGGGTATAGATGAATATATTCAGATATATCAAAATGCTATTGACCAGATTGAACTAAAATAATATTCTAAGAAAAGCGAGGGATGCTGCTGCCGCATGGTTACCATGGACAGCACAACCTTCGCTGACTTATTTAAAATAGTAGGTGTTGATTATGAAAAAATTACTGGGGGATTTAAGAGTAAAAAATCTGTTAAGTTATATTATAACCTTTAGTGCTATCATAGTACTAATTATTTTGGTTATGGGAACTTATTTATATCAATTTTATTATCGTACTATTTACAATGATTTTAAAAGTAGCAATAAATCTTATTTATCCTCTATTAGTACTCGTCATGAAAATGATATGGCCAGTATTTATGATATAATGCTTCAACTGGCCATGTCAGGTAGTAATGTGGAGTTTAAATTAGATGAAGCACCTTTAAAAAGTATTGAATTGAAAGAGCAGCTATATCGGTATGTATCTGTAAGCCAATTCTTCAATCAGATATTATTTTATTATCACAATGATATATATTTATATAATCATACTACATCCGTAGATATTAACAGATTTTTAGAGGAAGGCATCAAACTGGATCAGATCACTCAAGAGGAATTCTATGATTTACTAAATAGTAAAGAGGCTGGTTTGAAAATATTAAAGGAACAGAGGGCAGGGGGATATCTTCTAAGGGGCTACAGCGGCTTATTTACAGAAGAAGTGGTTATCTACCTATTATCTCTAGAGCCTAAGAAGAATAGTACTATTGTATATGTTGTTGATAATAAATTTTATGATAAGGTATTAAAAAGCCATGCAGAAGAACTTAGAAATAATTATATTTTTTATAAAGATCAATTAATAGTGTCTAGAGGAGATCTGAATATTGATAGCGGTATACTACTAGAGGAAATTAATAGCCGGAAAGAAAATCAATTTCAATGCTTAATTGACAATCAAAAGTATTTAGTCAGTGTAGAATATGGAGAAAATGGCCTTTTATATACTACAGTACAATCAATGAGAATATTTCAAAATAAAATTGTTACTGGTCAATGGGGAATTTTATTTATTCTACTAATATGTAGCATACCGACTTCTCTGGTTATTGTGATTTTGTCCATGGGATTATCTAAAAAAGTACGAAGTATTAATGCCTTACTTAGTGAAGGAGAAGAAAATTCCTATGATTTAGACCAAATTGAAAGCGGAATTAGAACCTTGGTAGAGCATAATAAAGAAGTTAAAGAAGAAAGTGTTATATTACGTAGAACTAAGTTTATAAATAATTTTGTAAGAAATAAGTATGAAAGTAGAGAGGCTGTAATTGAAAACGGAGTTAAGGTTAATTTAAAAGTTGATAGAAAATACTACGGAATCGTTTTGATGGGAGACAGAGGTAATAGCAATGAGAGTAAGGCCCATAGGATGATGCTTGATTCCATAGGTCGAAAAACTAATGTAGATGGCTTTGGAATCCATCTGATAAGTAAAAATCAAAGTTTATTTGTTATCTTTGGTGATGATATTGGGGCAATGGATGCCTTATATGAGGAGTTATTTAAGATTGGGATTGAATACTGTGAAGATTTTATCATGGCAACCAGTGGTTATCATCAGGATTTCACAGAAGCATCTAAAGCCTATCTAGAAGCTGATACTGCCTTTGATAATAGGCTTTTGGTAGACAATAGTAGAATAATTCACTTTAAAGATATAGTAGTTAAAGAACAGGTCGACTTATTGCCTGATACATATATAAAGAGGTTAAAAAATGCCATAAGGACAGGGGACAAAGGGGAGGCTAAAATTGTTATTGATGATATATGTAACCATCTAAAAACCAGTGGCCAGTCCCTACTTACCTTCCGTATTCTATGTAATGATATTGCCCACATGATGATAAAAGAGTGGAATAAAAAGAATACTGATTTTGAAAATATATATAATGTATTTACCTTATCCCAGTGCTTGACAATACAAGATTTTAATGATATTTTGTTGGATATATGTTGTAAATTACTGGAGTGCAAAGAGGTAGAAGTAACTAAGCAGTCAGATATGGTTGCTAAAGCAATTGAATATATGAAGAATTATTATCATAATCCTGATTTAAATATGAGTTTACTGGCAGATAAACTAGGTATAAGCGGAGTAACATTGGCAGTGGAATTCAAAAATGCTATGGGAATAAGTCCCTCTGATTATTTGGCCATGATACGTATTGAAAATGCCAAACAGCTCTTACGGGACACACAGCTATTGGTAAAGGAAGTCAGTCTTGCTGTAGGTTATGAGGATGATAATGTTTTTTCGAGGCGTTTCAAGAAATATGTTGGTAAGACGCCAGGGCAATATAGAATGGAATACTAGCAGAGTTATCATTTACATAATGAAATGAGGTATGAATAATGAGCGAAGAGATTATTAATAAAGCACCAATTGATTTAATAGTAGCACCTGCAACCTTAGCCAGTGAAAGTTTAACTTTAGTATGGGATAAGCCAGAGGAATATGCAGATATTACAGGCTATATAGTATATCAAGA
>JAAYPX010000243.1 GCA_012519565.1 Clostridiales bacterium
AAATAAATAGGGGATTGGTCAAATGGTATGACAAGGGTCTCCAAAACCTTTAGCGGGAGTTCGATTCTCTCATCCCCTGTAATAGTAGAGCGCTACAAGCCGGTAAAAATAAGGCTTGTAGCGTTTTCTTTTTTTATAAATTGGCTAACGATTTGAAAAATTTACAGACTTGCACTTAAAAATGTCTTATTTCATCTTAACAAGTGGTTTAAAAAGTGGTTTATATCTATTTAAAAGTGGTTTAAAAAAGTGGTTTACTTTTTTAAATAATAGATAAAACGCTACAAGCCGTCAAACAAGTACTTGTAGCGTTTTTTGTATTTTATAATATATCTTGAATTTTCTGCTTCCCCTTCAAAATATCTTGCTTTTCAAAACATCCTGCTTTATGAAATAAAGCAGGCTAAACTGGTTGATATTTATTACTTAAATTGATTATAACTATCTTATTTTATTTTCACCTTAGCATTAGCGGGTATGGTAATAATATGCTGAAGTGGTTTCCATACAAAGAGAGATATGGAAAAGTCAACTAAGCTGTGAACTACTGTACCCAATCCTACCAGTAGTATAACTGATGTTAGAAAACCTTTCTCATAGTATATATCAGTCATAGAATTTCCCCAATAAAAAGCTGCAACAACTACAACCTCACAGACAGCATGGACTACTGAAACTAAAATACCGTATAAAACTGTACTATTGAAGGAAAGAAATATCCTACCATTCTTCTTAAGCATAAATGATCCTAGTGCCGCAAATATTACGTGGGTAAATGCCCGTAATACAATAACAAGATGAAAGCCAGAGATGAGAAATCCTAGCCCAGTTATCAATGATACCGATATAGCTACTGAAGGTGATATAAACATTGCAATAAAAACTGGTACATGGCTTGCCAATGTAAATGAAGCAGGTTCCAATACAAATTTAGGTGCTACCATGGGTATCATTATTCCCAGAGCACATAATAAGCCTGCCAAAGTCATGGATTTAATTTTGCTATTGTTTCTTTTGTTCATAATGACTTCACTCCTTTAATCCCCTTTTAAATTCACCCTATTCTATAAATAGTAAACTCGACTTGATAGGTGTCTTGTCAGATGTAAATTATATATGACAAGTTTGCAAAAGTCAATATATAAATTTCCAATTTATCAGATTGGATAATTTGTCAATTTATCAGATTGCATAATTTTACAAATAGTTTCACTCTTGTATTAAAAAAATTACTATATTATAATGTAGCAATAAAGCTATCAAATTATAGGATATCACATTAAGTATAATAATATAAAGTAGGTTTTAATATGGTAATAGTTTCGGAAAATTTTAATTTACAACAGATTGCAGATTCAGGACAATGTTTTCGCATGAATGAAATCGGGAAAGATAGATATGGATTAGTCGCCTATGGCAGGTACATAGAATTGGAACAAGTAGACTACGATAAAATATGGTTTAGTTGCAGTGAGGATGAGTATCAAGCAATATGGAAATCATATTTTGACATGGACTATGACTATAACAGTATCGTGCAATCTTTAAAAAATGGTGAGGACGAGTTTCTGGCCAAGGCAGCGGCATATGGTAGTGGCATTAGAATATTAAGGCAGGAACCTTTTGAGATGCTGATTAGTTTTATAATATCTCAAAATAAAAATATTCCATCTATTAAGAAATGTATAGAAGGATTATGTACTAAGTATGGTGAAAAAAGAATTAGCCAAGACTGTGGTGGAAAAGAATATTATACCTTTCCCGCTGCTGAAGTTCTAGCCAGTGCCAACAAGGAGGATTTAAGAGAGTTAAAACTGGGATACAGGGACCAATATGTTATCAATGGAGCCAAATTTGTGACTGAGGGTCAAAATGATCTTAACAAATTAAAGGACTGTAGTCATGAAGAGGCGGTTTCAGCCCTAAGAACTATAACCGGTGTAGGGCTTAAGGTGGCCAATTGCATATCACTCTTTGGTTTACATCATATAGAAGCTTTCCCAGTGGATGTCTGGATAAAAAAGGTGTTAGATGAAGTTTATGAAGGTAGATTTGATGTCAACCTCTATCCTGGTTATGCAGGTATAGTTCAACAATATATGTTTTATTATATTAGAAATTTGAATATGTAATAAATAGGGTATGCATCATATCAAAAAGGTTCATGATGCATACCCTTATATATTATTGTAGAGGAAATATTGTATAAGAAATTTCTTCGAATTTCTTATACAATAAATAAGGCCTCTAAAAAGAACTTTATCTATTGTAACTAGTATCCTTCTTTGCGACGCTTTTTGCGAAGAGCATAGCGTTTTTCACCAGCCTGCCACTCTGCTTTTTCAGATTCGCTCTCAATAATTAATCTGGGGACTTCGGTGGGGTCTCCATTATCGTCTATGGCAACTAGTACTAGGTAGGCCCGATTGACAACCTTACGTATGCCCTTTAAATCTTCTACATAAGTATCCACCCTTACCTCCATGGATGTTCGACCTACATAGGTTACCCTACCAATTAAGACCAATGTATTATTAATAAAAGCTCCAGATTTAAAATATAAATTATCCTGAATTATTCACGGTGATATAAAACTAAAGGTTTACTCACCATATTGTTGCAAACAGTTCATTTTTGTGGATTAATCATTATAATCTTACTTAAAAAAGAGCATAAAATCCCTGTTTAT
>JAAYPX010000031.1 GCA_012519565.1 Clostridiales bacterium
ATAGCAACTGAGCCAGCAAAAACTACTAGACCTACAGGAATAATTCTAGGGTCAAAGGCTACCATGGCACCACCTGTAGCTGCAATTCCTTTTCCACCTTTGAAGCTTAACCAAAAAGGATAGTTATGACCTAGTACTACACCTAATCCTGTATATAAAACCAATATTTGAATATTACTTACATCTGGAAAGATAATAAATCTCACCATTAAGGTAGGGATAAAAGCCTTAAGCATATCCCCTAATAAGGTAATTGCCCCCGCTTTAGCTCCTAAGGTTCTTAAGGCATTGGTGGTGCCAGGATTGCCACTACCATATTGTCTTATATCCACCTTATTTATTTTACCAATTACATAACCTGTCGAGAAGCAACCAAATAAATAACCTAGAGCAAGACATAATATGATTTTGATAAACATGTTAAGCTTTCTCCTTCCGCTCCCTTATAATAAATTTTAATGATGTTCCAGAAAAACCAAAAGCTTCTCTTATCTTATTCTCAATGTATCTTGTATAAGAATAATGCATCAATTCTTTATCATTAACAAAGACTACGAAAGTAGGTGGTTTTACAGCTACTTGAGTCATATAGTAAATTCTTAATCTCTTTCCTTTATCTGACGGTGGTTGTTGTAAGGTAGTAGCTTCTGTTAAAATCTCATTAAGTACACCTGTAGAAATCCGCAGGTTTTGATTTTGTATTACTACTTCAATAATTTCAAACAATCTATGAAGTCTCTGTCCAGTCTCTGCAGAGATAAATAATATCTCGGCATAGGGCATAAAGGAGAGAACTTCCTTTATTTTGTGTTGAAACTCTTTAACAGTATTATTATCTTTCTCAATTAAGTCCCATTTATTAACTGCAATAACAATACCCTTGCCCCGGTCATGGGCAATACCTACAATCTTAGCATCCTGTTCAGTTACACCCTCTGTAGCATCAATTACTAAAACTGCCACATCACAGCGCTCCACAGCTGTAACAGTACGAATTATACTAAAGCGCTCCAGTTCTTCTTTTATTTTACTTTTCCTTCTTAAACCAGCAGTATCGATAAGAATGTAATCCTTACCATTTCTCCTTATAGGTGTATCAACAGCATCTCTTGTAGTACCAGGGATATTGGATACAATTACCCTATCCTCACCAAGTAACTTATTTATTATTGATGATTTACCTACATTGGGCTTACCAATTATAGCAATCTTAGGCCTCTCATCCTCTTCCTCCTGAGTATTACCAGAAGTAAAATGCTTAACTACCTCATCCAGTAGATCTCCAAAACCTAACTTAGATGCACTGGATACTGGTATTGGATCTCCAATCCCAAGATTATAGAATTCATATACATCAGGCATTAACTTTTCAAAATTATCCACCTTGTTTACTGCCAAAACCACTGGTTTAGCGGAACGTCTTAACATGTCTGCAACTTTAAAGTCTTGATCCACCAATCCCTGTCTAACATCAACTAGAAAAATAATCACATCAGCTGAATTAATTGCTATTTCAGCTTGCATTCTCATATAAGAGAGCATCTCATCCTTACTGTCTGGTTCTATACCACCAGTATCGATCATGGTAAATTGCTTATCTAACCATGTTACATCTGCATATATACGATCCCTGGTTACCCCAGGATAGTCCTTAACAATAGAAATACGCTCTCCCGCCAATGCGTTAAATAGAGTCGATTTTCCCACATTGGGTCTACCAATAATGGCTACAATAGGTCTACTCATAGTTATCCTCTTTCTAAACTTAGCATATTCTGTTCTTTAATTTTAAGTATACTTGTTTTTCTTTTATATTTCTTCTTAAGTCTTAATTATATACTCTTACAATATATTTATATTAATTCATTTTTAATAATAACTATTGAAGTATTGAATCAATGAATAACTTTCCATCTGATTGTACAATATGGATTCTTGTTTGTAAAGATTTTTCCATGTCATCCAGTGTTACATCATCAAGAAGGACAGTCTCTCCATTCTTCAGCAATACATCGGGCAGTAATAACTTATCCCCTAAGGGCTTTCCTTGTAGTTGTTTAGTTATATCCCCGCCAGTAAGTAGTCCTGCAACGGTGATATCATTACCAAAAAAGTCATTATGAATTGTATATAATTCCACATTAATATTAGGGTATTTTTCTTTAAGTTTGCCCAGCATCTGCTTCATATAAGGGGTTGCCAAAAGACCAGTTGCCATAGATATATTTCTGCTTATATCTCCTCCCTCCAAAGTATCCAAATAATTATGGAACTCATCTTGGAAGGACCTGATCATTCCTACCCCATTTTCTAATTGGGGATAACCTTCATAGGCATCTCCATCAGGTATGGGCAGTTCAGCTTTAATATACCATTCGTCACTGGCATATACAAATCTAGTCTTATAATGGGTCATAAAAATATTCTGCCAGCGGTGTATAATCTCCAGAACCTCTATGGCATCTTCTTTGGTAAATCTCTCCAGCCGCTCCAGACCATCCCTAAACTTTGTCATACCAACAGGAACCACTGATACACTCTCCATCTCTGGAAGATATGCCGATAGATCATGGAGGGTCCTCTCTAGCTCTTTGCCATCATTCCAGCCTTTACAGAGCACGATTTGACCATTCATAGTGATACCTGCATCCTTAAGTCTCTTCATTTTACTTAAGGAACTGCCTGCAAAGCGGTTATGAAGCATCTTACATCTTAACTCTTCATTGGTTGTGTGAACCGATATATTAATCGGTGATAGCTTATAGAAGATAATACGGTTCATATCATCTTCACTAAGATTGGTTAGGGTAATATAATTGCCCTGCAAGAATGACAATCTGGCGTCATCATCTTTAAAATATAAGGTGTCCCGCATCCCAGGGGGCATCTGATCAATAAAGCAAAATATACATTTATTACGACAGGAATTATAATCATCCATTAGGCCTTCTTCAAATTCTATTCCCAAATCCTCATCGTAGTCTTTCTCTATCTCCAATTCCCATTCTTCACCATCAGGTTTACGTATAAGAACCAAGAGTTCCTGGGATTTAATCATATAATGATAATCTAAAATATCTTTAATTTCCTTATCATCAATGGATATAAGTTCATCTCCAGGTTCCAGTTCTAACTCCTCAGCTATACTAGCAGGGACTATTTCTTTAATAATATGTGCTTTTTTCTTCATACTAATTCTAGGTCATGTGTGTATTATAATATTTATTAGAGTATACAGATATACCTGTAATACACACGACCACTTCACTCCTTTCAGTTACCTAGCTCAATACTCAAAAATGCGGCTAAGCTTCCTCTTTTTCCATTACTTTTACGGTGGGAAAATAAAAGCTCAGGATTACAGCAAGTACATACACCGCAGATATGAATATTATCGAGCATAAGACCTGCATCAAGTAATACCCTTTGATTGGCCTTCCATAAATCTCCATGATATTTACCACTGCTTGCTCTTACTAATATATCATTATCCCCATCTAAATTAAAAGCATAATAAAATTCTTCTGCCACATCATCGCCAATTTCAAAGCACTGCTGACAAATGGAAGGGCCAATAACAGCAATTAAGTCCTTAGGATTACTATTGAAATGCTTATGCATCTCATCCACTGTCTCCCTACCAATTTTTTTAACCGTTCCCCTCCAACCTGAATGGGATAGGCCAATAGCTTTCTTAACTGGATCCACTAGATAGATTGGAACACAGTCAGCATAAGTGGTTACCAAAGTTACATTGGGGGTATTGGTAATTAGTCCATCAATTTCATCAAAATCTCTCTGACGGAATATCCCCTTACCCCAGTCCTCCTTATCCACTACCCTGATATTGGTTTTATGAACTTGCTTTGCCATGACTATGGTAGTAGGATCTATTCCCATACTTTTAGATATTCTACGGTAGTTCTCTATTACCTTATCAGGATTATCTTGGTACTGACCTAAGAATCCTAGATTCATTGTAGAAAATATATCTTCACTTACTCCCCCAAGGCGGGTGGAAAAACCATGCCTTATAAAAGGTATGCTAGAAAGAGCTGGAAATGTTATATAAGGAACTTCCTTATCTTCTAACACAGCATTTTTATTATCTACAAATTTATACTTATCCATAAAATTATATTTATTATTAATTAGAACCACCTCTCCTTTCTACTACCTTTACCATAGTTAAAATGTCATATACACTGGTTCAAAATATTATCTACTATAAGCATCAAAGGCATTTTTTATAAGAGTAATCTCTTTATTTAAGATAACCACCACATCGAAACGACAGGGTGTGTCCATGGGGATATTATTAATGAGCATATAGTATTCTGCCGTTTTGCTAATCTTTGATATCTTCTTATAGTTAATAGCCTCTCCTGGAAATCCTCTATAATTATTAGATCTAAATTTAACTTCAATAAAACAAAGATAGTCTTCTGATCTGGCAATAAGGTCTAACTCCCCTAATTTACAGCAAAAATTCCTATCTATAATAGTATATCCATTACTTATTAAAAAGTTTGCAGCCTTTTGCTCATAAACTGTTCCCAGTTCTCTTTTGTTCAATGTAAACCCCCATCAATTTTTTGCTTTAACCTATCTATATCTTCTATAAACACCATTATCTCTGCTACTACCTCATAAAGCTCCTGAGGAATATAGTGACCTATCTCTATCTTAGATAGATTCTGTGTCAATTCGTCATCTTTATGAATAGGAATTCCTCTTTCTTTAGCTCTGCTTATAATCTTATCAGCTAAGTATCCCTTACCTGAGGCAATCACTTTTGGAGCATCCTCATCGGCCTTATAGGATAAGGCCACAGCAGTTTTTTTGACCTTGTTATCCTTACTATCAGTATTCATATGTAACCCCCATTTCTATACTAGATATGTTTTATGGAACTATGGCAAGAACTATTGGGAAAGCATTTTCTTTACATCATTTTACTTAGAAAACTTCTTCTATGTATAGGTGTTATCCCATATTTTTTGATTGCTTCCATATGCTTGGCAGAACCATAGCCTTTGTTATTGGCAAAATCATATCCCGGAAACACCCTATCATAGGACTTCATAATCCGGTCCCTGGTTACTTTGGCCAAGATACTGGCAGCAGCTATTGATATGCTGCTTTCATCTCCTTTTACTATAGATACCTGTTTTATAGATATACCTGGGATGTAAACCGCATCATTTAATAATATATCGGGTTTTACACTAAGATTATTAATTGCCTTCTCCATGGCTTCATAAGTTGCCTGTAGTATATTAATTTCATCAATTCTAGCTGGGGGTACACTGCCAATTCCGTATGCAATAGCCGTATCAATAATCTCATCATATAATTCTTCCCGTTTTTTCTCAGACAGTTTCTTTGAGTCATTTAAGTATAATATGTTACAATCCTTGGGTAGTATAACGGCACAGGCCATGACAGGTCCTGCCAGTGGCCCTCTACCAACCTCATCTATTCCACAGATATACTGATAATCTTTATACTTTAATTCAAACTGCCTCATACGCTCCAGTCTGGCAAGTTCACCGTAATAATCGCTTAATTTCTTTTCATACATTTTACATAGAGTCTTAACACCGCTGCGTTCATCATTTTTATACTGATTAAGTAAAGCAGGAATTTGCTTATAATCTGCCGCCATAAAATCTAGTTTAATTTCTGCTATTTTTTTATTGGAAGCGGGTTCACTATTCATCCTATTATTAATATCATCTATCATACATTTCCACTCTTTTATCCTTAATTTATTTCTTCTTGGCCCAGCTTGGCTCAATATATTATATTAAGCAAGCTCAGGAAACTCTAAGGTTATATTGCCAAGTCTTACGCTCCTAAAATCATCTATTAATATTAGGGCGGCTCTATCAATATCAGGCTCTCCACCCTTTAGCAGACATAAACGTTTGATTGCAATCTGTTCTAATACTGGGAGAGTAGACTTAATATCCTCTATAACTTCTGGTACGGGAATATCATATCTCTTACTTATGGCATCTGGATAGTGCTGGTTTAAGAAGATAATTAATTCCATAGACAGTTCACTAGTATTTAATATATTATCATTAATAGAACCAATCCATGCAAGCCTTGTTCCGACTTCCTGATCCTCAAACTTAGGCCAGAGCAGGCCTGGAGTGTCTAATAATTCAATATTTTTATTTAATCTAATCCATTGTTTACCTTTGGTTACACCGGGCTTATTACCGGTCTTAGCTGAAGCCCGACCTGCTAAACTATTTATAAATGTAGATTTCCCCACATTGGGTATACCTACTACCATTGCCCTTACTGGACGGTTTAAAATACCTCTTTTCCTATCCCTTTCAATCTTGGCCGCAGAGGCCTTCTCTATTATTTCCTTTACCTGTTTAATACCTTTACCACTTTTTGAATTGACAAGAGCAGTATAAAATCCCTTATCTTCATAGTAAGACTGCCAGGCTTCATTAAATTTAGGATCAGCCATATCATATTTGTTCAATAAAATAACCCTTGATTTATGTGCCGCTAGAGAATCGATATCAGGATTCTTACTGGATAAGGGAATCCTAGCATCAACCAATTCTATAACTACATCAATTAATTTTATATTCTCCTGCATCATACGCTTAGCCTTAGCCATATGCCCAGGATACCATTGAACATTCATATTAACCCTCTTTTCTATACCGCCTAATTAATCTAGTTACTAATCTTCTTCCATTTCTACTTTCAGATTTAATTTATTTACAAAATTAAAAGGAGATAATCTAAGGAATGCCCGGCCAACTATTTCTTCCCTCCTGACATTTCCTATGCTGGCAAATCTGCTGTCTTCGCTATTGTTACGATTGTCTCCTAATACAAAATACTCATTTTCCTCTAAGAGAAGTTCTTCTTTTGCAAGACCATAGTTTACCATGGGCTCTGCATCTACAATGTCTTCTATAAGTTCTCCATTAATATAGATACCATCCTCTTTTATCTGTATTCTCTCCCCAGGTAATCCTATAACTCTTTTGACATTATAGTAACTATGTTCTCGCCCGCTTTGCTTAAAGACAATTACATCAAATCGTTTTGGTTCATTAAAATGATAGGTGAATTTGTCTATGATAATTGCATCTTGATCCTGAAGGCCATTTTCCATAGATGTACCTATCATGTTTGTTTTCTCTACAGCATAAAAGATAATAATATAGGCCAAAAATATAACAGCTGCAATCTGCGCCGCCCATATAAAAATTTTTATTAAGATTTTCTTGATAAGATGCGATCTGTTTTCTGAATCAAAATTAAAATCCATCCCTTATTCTTCACCCTTCTATATAATATCCTGTCATACAGACTATTATAAACCAAAAACCCACATAATGTATAGTAAATATATCAAAACTTTTATGGTATGCCAATCTGCATTGAATACTCTTATAAACCCTTGCCAGTAGGGCTGCACAATGTCAAACAGAGCTTACATCCCTGGAGGCTTATATATTATATAGGAAAACAGGAGGAATTGCCTATATAATATAAAAGGGACAAATACATAAGCATTGTCCCTTAGTTTTACTATTTTATTGCTTCTTTAACTTTAGCTTTCTTACCAACTCTATCACGTAAATAGAATAGTTTAGCACGTCTTACTTTACCATGTCTAACAACTACAATCTTGTCAATACTTGGAGAATGTAGTGGCCAAGTTCTCTCAACACCAATACCGCCAGAAGATTTTCTTACTGTAAAGGTTTCTCTTGCTCCACCATTTTGTCTCTTAATAACAACACCTTCAAATACCTGAACTCTCACTCTGTTACCCTCAGTAACCTTTGCGTGAACTTGTACAGTGTCTCCTACATTAAAAGGTGTAATTTCAGATTTTAATTGTTCTGCTTCAATACTTCTAATAATTTCGTTCATTATGTGACCTCCTA
>JAAYPX010000244.1 GCA_012519565.1 Clostridiales bacterium
AATGATTTATCATGAATAATTCAGGAGTAAATATTATCTTAATATAATATATTATAAGAGGATATTATATATCAGCATTGGAATAAGACTTGGTTGGTTCATAAAAATTTGATGTAAGGGGCTCCCTATGAAGTATTGGATATTATAGTAGATGCCCTATTTTTATAAAGTAATTCCTGATTTCTAAGTGGGCCACTCTTTTTAATTTGTAATTTTCTATTAGCCATTTACATGGTATAATAAAACTTGTGTTAAAGTATTAAGTGATGATATATAGTATAAGACGTTTTAGACATTGGAAGGAGGTAGGGTTACGGCCCTAGATCAAAATGAAAAAAGGACAAGTTTATGAAGGCTTAGTTGAGAGAGTGGATTTTCCCAATAAGGGAATTGTTATAATAAATGATGAAAAAGTAATAGTTAAAAATACTATACCAGGTCAGAAAGTTAGCTTTTCAATAAATAAGATAAGAAAGGGTAGAGCTGAGGGTAGATTGCTAGAAGTTCTAGAAAAATCACCTCTGGAAACTAGAGATGCTGCCTGCAAAAGTTTTGGCTCATGTGGTGGTTGTAGTTATCAAACCATGTCTTATGAAAACCAATTAGAAATGAAGAAAGAGCAAGTGGTAAGGTTAATCAATCAGGTATGTAGGGATTATAACTTTGAAGGCATGCTAGCAAGTCCAAAAGAGTGGGGATATCGCAACAAGATGGAATTTTCCTTTGGGGATGAGTATAAGGAAGGCCCTCTTGCATTGGGACTTCATAAAAGAGGAAGTTTTTATGATATTATTACTGTAGATGATTGTGCTATTGTGGATACCGACTTTAATAAGATACTTAGCTGTGTATTAAATTATTTCACAGAAATTGGAGCCAGCTATTATCACAAGATGTCCCAGAAAGGCTACCTACGGCATCTATTGGTTCGTAAGGCTACAAAAACTGGGGAGATACTAGTTAATGTGGTAACCACCAGCCAAGAAGACTGGATGAGTGATCTGGATAATAAAAGCTTAACAGAAATCCAGATTGATATTTATAAAAAGCTAGAAGAACAGCTTCTGAGCCTTGAACTGCAGGGTACTATTGTAGGGATTATGCATACCTACAACGATAGTGTTGCTGATGTGGTTCAAAGTGATAGAATGATTATCCTATATGGCAGGGATTATATCTACGAGGAACTACTGGGACTTAAGTTTAAGATATCTACCTTCTCATTCTTCCAGACCAATTCCTTAGGGGCAGAAGTCTTATATTCTAAAGTAAGAGAATATGTTGGGGAGACCAAGGATAAGAATATCTTTGATCTATACAGTGGAACAGGAACTATAGCGCAGCTTTTGGCCCCAGTAGCAAGGAAAGTAACTGGAGTAGAGATTGTTGAGGAAGCAGTGGCAGCAGCAAAGGAAAACGCTTCCCTTAATGGATTAAGCAACTGCGAATTTATCGCTGGGGATGTGCTGAAAGTAATAGATAGTTTAAAGGAGGATAAACCAGACCTAATAGTCCTAGACCCTCCAAGGGATGGTATTCATCCTAAGGCCTTGGATAAGATTATTGATTTTGGTGTGGAACGGATTGTATATATATCATGTAAGCCAACATCCCTGGTAAGGGATCTGGAGATACTTCAGGAGAAGGGGTATAAGGTGGAGAAGGTATGTGCGGTGGACATGTTCCCTGAGACGGTGCACGTTGAGACGGTCGTAATGATGTCGCGAGAAAAAAATCAAGTGTAAAAAAGGCCTTGATATAA
>JAAYPX010000245.1 GCA_012519565.1 Clostridiales bacterium
GGTTCAGGCGGGGCTTATTAAGGTGCCTATAATCCAGATACTGCCACTCTTACACTTCGAAATACGGCAGATTGGCACTTTAGTTAGATTTATTTGTTTTCAAAGTGCAATTTACGAAAACTCAAGTATATTATCACACGCCTTTTTATATGTCAATCTTAATTATTTTATTGGAAACTCAAAATATAATAATTACTTGATATAATAACGAAGTTATTAACATAGGATTAAATATAAATGTTACATTTATCTATAGGAAAGTAGGAGTTATATGGTTAGGATTGTGATAGTTGGAGGAGGATGGGCAGGGTGTGCAGCTGCAGTTCAAGCTGCAAAATCTAGTTTGGCACAGGTTGTCTTAATTGAGAGAACAGATATGCTTTTGGGGACTGGACTGGTTGGTGGAATTGAAGGCATTCGCCATAAGTATACTTTCTCAGGTTCAGTATTTTTTCAACATATGAAATCTTTAAATCTATATACTCTGGATAGGGATGAGATCTTAGAAAGAGTGTCATCTTTAGGATTGCTTAATGTATTTAATTCATAGAAAATCTAAGATTATAAGGTTATCATAATCAAGTTTAAAATGAGCTATGAACTTTTTACAATAAATATAGTTCATAGCTCATCTTGTGTTTTTATGCTATTTTATTGAGCTTGATATAGCCCCTTGCTCTCCATATATTTAAAGATTGACTCTCCGTGTTTTTGTTCTTCTTTCTGAATATGATTTAACACATCTCTTACCTGAGGCTCTTTAAATTCAAAGATAGCTATATTATAGGCCCCAGAGACATATTTTTCTGTCATTAAAAGATCGGTGCAAAGTTCTTTGTCTGTAGCTTGAAAGTTGGAAGAACCACTTTGTTGTTGTCCAGACTGCATACTGCCGCCCATCTGCTGGCTGCCGCCTGATTGCATACCGCTACTCATCTGCTGACTGCCACCCATCTGCATGTTACTAGTGCCTTGCGAACCACCCATTTTCATTCCGCTATTGCCTTGACCACTTTGTTGCTGTCCGGACTGCATACCACTACCCATCTGCTGGCTACCGCCTGATTGCATACCACTACCCATCTGCTGACCACCACCAGATTGTCCGCCACTCATCTGTTGCCCACCACTTTGCTGGCCGCTCATTTGTGGAACTTGGCCGCTTAAGAGCTGATTAATCGTATTAAGATGCTCACGCTCATTTTGGGCATTGGTTAAGAATAACTGTTTGAGTTGAGGATCTTTTGCAATATTTGCATAGTTAGTATATTTTTCTATGCAAATTTCCTCATGGCTCTTTTGATCTTGTAAGAGCATTTTTTCTTTTTGCGTTAGAACTATGTTTGTAATCATATGAACACCTCCTCTTATAGTATTTTCAATAAATAGAATTATATCCTAAATAAATGTAAAATTATAAAAGTTTTCTATTATAGAGTTAAAAATCTAAATTTAAAGGATAAATTTTTGTAATATAGGGTTGACCTTGCCTGGGTTTATAGATTTCTAGAATAGTAAATTCAACTTCATTATCATTAGATACAAAAGAATAACAAACAAATCGATATCTTATATTATCGATAGATGCTATAGCTATTGGGTGATAACATGAAAATTTGTAAAAGGTTGCAGTGTTAAAGAGATAGCGTTCGTAATCTCTTATCTCTAAATAATATTTCCATTCAGGTATCATAATATAACCTCAAATAATTGTTTATTATATTATATGTTAATAAAATTTTATGTTTTAATTTATGTTTTATTATTAATGTAGTTTTGATACTTGTAATAATAGTTTGACAATCAAAGTAATTCGTAGTAAGATTAGCCAACATATAATATTTATATTTTTTTAGATTGGAGTTAATATTATGGGTATAAGAATAATAACAGATTCAACATCAGATATAGATTTAGCACAAGCAAAAAAAATGGGTATTACAATAGTACCTTTAAAAGTTATATTTGGGGATAGGGAATATAGAGAAGGCATTGAGATAACTTTAGATAATTTCTATCCAAAATTAATTTCAGCAGATAAGTTGCCGACCACATCACAGCCTTCACCAGATGATTTTTTAAAGCATTTTATTGAAGCTAAGGAAGCAGGCGACAGTGTTATAGTTATTTTAGTTTCTGGTAAATTAAGTGGTACTCTGCAGAGTGCTAATATAGCTAAGGAGATAGCTGACTATTCTAATATCTTTATAGTGGATAGCTTTAATGCTATTATGGGCCTTCGTATATTAGTAGAAGAGGCAGTTAAAATGAGAGATGAGGGTGCACCAGTAAGTAAGATAATTGCTAGCTTAGAAGATTTAAGGGAAAGGATTGTCCTATTGGCAATGGTAGATACTTTAGAGTATCTTCATAAGGGTGGCCGTTTATCAAAGACTTCAGCTTTACTTGGAACCTTGCTTAAATTCAAACCAATTATCACCTTAAAAAACGGAATGATTGACTTAGCTGGAAAGGAAAGGGGGTTACGCAAGGGAATAGATAGAATTATAACTTTAATAGAGGAAGCTGGGCCTATTGATAAAACCTATCCCACTTACTTTGGTTTTACAGCAGAAGATAGTAAATGCATCTTATTAAGGGATAAGGTTATGGAGAAATTTCATATAGGTGCTTCTAAAGTTTTACCGGTAGGTTGTGTAATTGGTACCCATGCAGGGCCTGGGGCGGCGGCTATAGTATATGTTAGAAAATAGAGATACCATATTATAATAAGAGCTTATATTAAATAAGATTAAGATATATAATAAACTTAGCGTAAAATTTTTGTAGGAAAATTAATATAAAATAAGAGAACACCAAACTTTGTGTTAAAATTAAGTCATCACACAAAACTAAACATAAAGGAAGGTGTTCTCTTATGATTAAAAGTATAC
>JAAYPX010000032.1 GCA_012519565.1 Clostridiales bacterium
AGTATCTTTGCAGGTTGTGATGAAAGTCCTGGAACCTACGAATTATATCAGGGAAGAAAATATAAAGTTTATCGTGGTATGGGTTCCATTGCTGCTATGGAGAATGGAAGTAAAGACAGGTATTTCCAAACTGATGCTAAGAAATTAGTGCCTGAGGGTGTTGAAGGCCGTGTAGCATATAAGGGTACTGTAGAAGATACTGTATTCCAGCTTATTGGTGGTCTAAGATCAGGTATGGGTTATTGTGGTTCTAAAGATATTGAGACACTGCAAAGAACTGGAAAGTTCGTTAAGATAACTGCAGCATCCTTGAGAGAAAGTCATCCCCATGATATTCATATCACCAAGGAAGCACCAAACTATAGTGTAGAAGAATAGTTATGTGACTGATTATAGATAAAAAGGATGTTTCAAATTATAAAAGTATAATTTGAAACATCCTTTTAATTTTATGTGATAATTTTGCAGATGCCCTTTATAGGGAAATGGTTATATCCCTACCAATAGGTTTATAGGGGCGATATAATACTTTTGCAGCGTCCATCATCCGCTTGGATGCCTTTACAGCGTCAGTATCTGCATACTTGTCGCTCTTATAGATGATTTCCTTTATTCCTGATTGAATAATAGCTTTTGTACATTCATTACATGGAAAAAGAGAAGTATAGAGTTTGGCACCTTTCATGTTTGTACCAGTATAATTTAAAATGGCATTAAGCTCTGCGTGACAAACATAGAAGTATTTAGTATCAAGGGGTGCACCTTCCCTATCCCATGGAAATTCCTCGTCAGAACATCCAAGAGGCATACCATTATAGCCAACAGATAAAATCTTATTATCTTCACTTACTATACAAGCCCCCACGCTTGTGCTGGGATCTTTGCTTCTTTCTGTAGATAATAAGGCTATCCCCATAAAATATTCATCCCATTTAATATAATCTTTTCTTTTCACAGTAACAACACATACCTTTCTTTAGTATTTATAGGTGTATTATGTCATTGAACCTGCGGTCTGTACTTTTACTATATTAGTGGTACCTGACACTCCAAGAGGCACTCCTGCTGTCATAACAGCTAACTCACCTTTATTAATATATCCAACTTTTTCAACAGCCTCTAATGCATGGTCAAACAACTCAAATGTATCATGTTCAACTGCTATTAGAAGAGGTGTAATTCCCCAGGCCATATTTAGTTGTCTGTATACTACAGGATCTGTAGTACGTCCAATTATATCGCATTGAGGGCGAAAACGTGAAATCATTCTTGCAGTTTTGCCTGAGGTGGTTACTGTTACAATCATTCTTGCGTTTAGATCATGGGCAATTGTAACTGTTGCACGGGATATAGCATCGGTTACATCTGGATCTGTAAGATTTTCTCTTTGGATAAAGCGTTTTTTATAATCAATATCTGATTCAGTGTTAAGGGTTATCTTAACCATGGCACGTAATGCTTCTACAGGGTAATCACCAGCTGCAGTTTCTCCGGAGAGCATGATGGCACTGG
>JAAYPX010000246.1 GCA_012519565.1 Clostridiales bacterium
ACATTTTCATGTGTAGTATTTTGTCAATAATAATATTAAATTAAATAATATGGCTCCATGGTCAAGTGGTTAAGACACCGCCCTTTCACGGCGGTATCAGGGGTTAGAATCCCCTTGGAGTCATCTTATATTATGTAAAAAAGCTCAAAGCATAATTGCTTTGAGCTTTTTTACATAATATGAAAGACCTTTAGTTTCTTATAATATAAACAATCACTTCGTATGTGAACCTTGTTCATATTGAGCAGATCCTACGATATGAAATTAGTCAGCAAAGCTGTCTGCGTCATCAAAGCTTCTATGCAAGCTATAGTGCTTGGCAAGCGAAACACTTTCTAAGTGCCAATAGACTTTATTAGAAAAGAAAGCAATGTATGTGATAGTAAAATCAAAATAAATGATTATAATTATAAGAAGAGTTAACAACAAATAAAAGTTATGTGTTAACAAGAAAGATGATTTAGCTACATTACATATTGAGTAAAAGAGACAAAAGAGCTGCAAATACTTGACTTTAGGCTCTCTATATTTTACATTACATATACGATGCACATTAATTTCTTCTGAAAAATGTTTTTATATATTTCTATAATGTTCAAATTAGATTATAGGAAAAATCAAGCTAACAATATGTAATTATTATATAGGATTAAATTTATGAATTATAATATATATCATGGCAAAAGCAATAAATTAAATATGAGAGAGGCTAAATTATGAATTTTCCACTGATAACAGCTATTCAAAAATATTCGCTTCACGATGGAAGGGGAATTAGAACAACCATCTTTTTTAAGGGATGCCCCCTTGCTTGCGTATGGTGCCATAATCCAGAAACACAGAAATTTACTAAACAGCTGCTTTTTCAATCCGAATTATGCACTGGATGTAGGAGTTGTATTAAAGCATGTCCTTCAAGTGCCATTACAATTAATGATGATAGAGCCAAAACCAATGATTTAAAATGCAATAAATGTGGTGTCTGCACAGAATATTGCCTAATGAATGTAAGAGAGATTGCAGGTAGATATTATTCTATTGATGAACTAATTGAAATAATAGAAAGGGACAAAATATTTTATGAACAATCAAATGGTGGAGTAACACTTTCTGGGGGCGAGGTCTTCTCCCAGGACATAAAATATCTAGAGGAGCTACTTAGTAAATTATCAGATAAGGGATATAGTATAAATATTGATACTTCAGGTTATTTTCAGTTCTCCATTATAAGAAGACTGCTTAGATATATTGATACATTCCTCTATGATATAAAAGTAATGGATAAGGATCTACATAAAAGATATACTGGCGTTGATAATTATTTGATATTAGAGAACTTGAAATTATTAAGTGCAGAAGGTGCTTCTATATGGATTAGGATTCCTGTAATTGGTGGTGTTAATGATAATCTTGCCAATATGGAGCAAACAGCTAAGTTTCTGTTAGAAGAAAACATTGCAGTACAAGAGATCAATCTGCTTCCATATCATAATACTGGCTTAGGGAAATATAATCGCTTGCAACGGGAGCATGTAGGAATGGATTTTACTATTCCAGAAACAAATAAATTGGAGCAGTTCTTAGAGATATTTAAGCAATATGGCTTTGAACATATCAAGATAGGAGGATAAATCCATGGAACGGGGTATGAATGAGAGAATAAGAAGATTGCGTAAAAGTAGCGTTGAGACACAGCCTGGCATTGATATGGAGAGGGCTAAACTCTTTACAGAGGCTTATAAATTATATGAAGGAAGTGTATCGATACCTGAACTACGGGCTTTGGCCTTAAAGCATTATTTTACATACAAAACTCTTTATATAGGTGAGGGTGAACTGATTGTTGGTGAAAAGGGAGATGGACCCCAGAAGGCACCTACGTTTCCTGAATTATGTTGCCATACAGTAGAAGATCTTCGTGTGATGAATGATAGAGAGTTAATAAGTTTTAAAGTTAAGGATGAGGATTTTCATTTCCAAGAAGAAGTAATTATACCCTTCTGGGAAAAACGATCCATACGCCATAAGATAATGAAACATATGTCAGATGAATGGAAAATGGCATATAATAGTGGAATATTTACAGAATTTATGGAGCAAAGGGGACCAGGACATACCGTAGGTTCTGAGAATATCTATCTGAAAGGTTTTTTAGACTATAAAGAGGATATAGGTAGAGCCATGGCTGAGCTTGATTACCTAAATGATAAGGAAGCCTTTGATAAAGAGAAGGAACTTAGGGCAATGGCAATAGCCTGTGATGCTATAATTATACTGGGTAAGCGTTATCACGACTATGCTTTGGAATTATCAAAGAGTGAAAAGGATGAGGTAAGGAAGAAGGAATTATTACAGATAGCAGAAAACTGTGCGGTGGTCCCTGCTCATAAACCAAAGACATATTGGCAAGCGCTTCAGATGTATTGGTTTGTCCACCTTGGTGTTACTACCGAGATTAATCCGTGGGATGCCTTCAGTCCAGGAAGATTAGATCAACATTTAATTAGTTTTTACCGAAGAGATGTGAAGGAAGGCATACTAGACAGAGAGGGAGCTAAGGAACTGTTAGAATGTCTATGGATTAAATTTAACAATCAGCCAGCTCCGCCTAAGGTAGGCATAACTTTAAAGGAAAGCAGCACATATACAGACTTTGCCAATATAAATACTGGTGGTATCACTCCCGATGGGCAGGATGGAGTCAATGAAGTTAGTTATCTAATCTTAGAATGTATGGATGAGATGAAATTACTTCAACCCAGTTCCAATGTTCAGATAAGTAAAAAAACGCCAAAGGAATTCCTTCTAAAGGCCTGTGAGATCTGCCGAAAAGGTTGGGGCCAGCCAGCCTTCTATAATACAGAAGCAATTATCCAGGAACTTCTTAATGCAGGTAAGACTATTGAGGATGCAAGAAAGGGTGGAACCAGTGGTTGTGTAGAAACCGGTGCTTTTGGAAATGAGGCTTATATCTTAACTGGATATTTTAATCTGCCTAAAATACTAGAGTTAACACTATATAATGGTTTTGACAACAGAACAGGGCAGCAACATGGTTTAATGCTAGGCAATGCAGAGGATTTTAAATCTTATGGGGAGCTTTTTGAAGCCTTTAAAAAGCAGGTTAATTATTTTTTGGATATTAAAATAAGGGGAAATAATATTATAGAGAAAATATATGCGGACTATATGCCTGTTCCTTTCCTATCTGTTATAACCAATGACTGTATTAAAAAAGGTAAAGACTATAATGCTGGTGGTGCAAGGTATAATACCAGTTATATTCAAGGTGTTGGTATTGGCACGATTACTGATTCCCTAACAGCAATAAAATATAACTGTTTTGATAATAAGAAATTCAGCTTAGAAGAATTAAGGCAGGCGATGAAGGATAATTATGTGGGCCATGAAAGAATCCTTAATATTGTCCGTAATCATACTCCCAAATATGGCAATGATGATGATTATGCAGATAATATTATGAAAGAAGTCTTTGACTTCTATTGCGGGAGTGTAACAGGAAGACCTAATATCAAAGGGGGGCATTATGCCGTCAACATGTTGCCAACTACCTGTCATGTATACTTTGGTGAAGTAATGATAGCCAGTGCCAATGGTCGTCTTGCCCACAAGCCAGTGTCAGAGGGGATTTCTCCAGACAAAGGAGCAGATGTCAATGGACCTACTGCAGTGCTAAAATCTGCTTCTAAGATGGACCATCTAAGAACTGGGGGAACGTTACTAAATCAGAAATTCACACCAGAGGTACTAGCTGGAGATAAGGGATTAGAGCAGATGGCTAATCTTATCAGAGCCTATTTTAATTTAGATGGTCATCATATTCAGTTTAATGTAATCGACAGGCAAACACTGATTCAGGCTCAGCTGCACCCAGAGGAATACAAGGATTTGATAGTTAGAGTGGCAGGATACAGTGATCATTTTAGAAACTTAAGCAGAGAACTGCAGGATGAAATCATAGAAAGAACTGAGCAAGGTTTTGGTTAAAGTAAATGTTTAATTGCCGAAGATAAATACTAGTTTGATTAGCGTAAGGAGGATACTTATTATGTTAATAATACAAGAAGGAAGACCTAAAGACTTGTCAGGAAGATTAGATAAAGAATTAAGAGTTTACGATTTACTAGAAAAACTAGGTATAGGGTTTGATAGAGTGGACCATGAACCTATGGAGACAATGGAAGCATGCCAGCAGGTAGATGAGCTTTTCGGAATTCCTATGTGTAAGAATTTATTTCTATGTAATGCTCAGAAAACAAAATTCTATCTATTATTAATGCCTGGAGATAAGAAGTTTAAAACCAAAGACTTATCAAAGCAAATCGGTAGTGCTAGGTTATCATTTGCATCTGCAGATGATATGGAAAAATATTTAGATATAACTCCCGGATCTGTAAGTGTAATGGGTTTGATGAATGATAAGGAAAATGTGGTTCAGTTATTAATTGATGAGGAAATACTTCAAGAAGAATATATTATTTGTCACCCCTGTATAAATACTTCCAGTATTAAACTTAAAACGAAGGATATTCTTAATAAATTCCTACCAGAGATTCGGCATATGCCGATAAATGTCAAACTATAGGATAATAGATTAATGAAAAACTATAATAAAGTAATAATAAGCAGTAACAAAGTAAAATAAGCAGTAACAAAGTAATAATAAGCAGTAACAAAGTAAAATAAGCAGTAACAAAGTAATAATAAGCAGTAACAAAGTAAAATAAGCAGTAGCAAAGT
>JAAYPX010000247.1 GCA_012519565.1 Clostridiales bacterium
TAACAGAGTTGAAACTCTTTTTCTACTATTTTGGCTTCACTTTTTAAGTGAAAGCAATAATTAGGTGAAATACAGTAACTATGCGGTGCTAGGCACCGATTAATGATTTATCATGAATAATTCAGGGTTAATATTTAATTTTTTATAATAGAGAGCAAACAACCTCACAACTTAGCACTTTAATAATAGAAAGGGAATTCTATTAGGATACTGCCAAGAAGTGAGGTTATATATGTTGCCCTCAGCCCTATTTTTTTTATAAATCTATGATATAAAGTGAACTAGTAAATATGTAGTATGGATTCATGAATAGACTTATATACAAGCGATCTACAAGATGTTAAAACTAAATTTGTGCTACTATGTTTCTAATGCCGTAGAATATGATCTTTTCGCCGGTAGCATATTCGAAATCAATTTTTTGCTCCATAATGCTAAGCATAAGATTTTCCAATCTTCTATATTCTTTGACCATTTTTTCAGAACTTAGAGTGATACCATTATTAATCATTCGATATATTTTTCTCTTTTTATATATTACAAGCCGCCATCGAATTTCCATTAAAAGAAGTAACCTTCTCTTCTGTCCCTTATTCATCACACATTCCTCCTTACTGTATATAATAATTAGGTGCTCGATTTTGTCTACAATACTATATCACAGTTTTTTTATAATAGGAATATAAAAATATAGGGTAATTTCATTCTAAATCGACATAGGTAAGTGGCTTCTTTGTTAAGATTATATCAGTTTCTAGAATGTATTGTCATATAATGTTATAAGTCCTCTGAATTTTATTTATATAATCTCAGAGGACTTTAATGTATTACTTTTATATTATATGTTATTCACCGTTTCATTCATTTCATTTACGTCTTGTTTTTCTTCTTTGGATCTTCTAGCAACCTTATCCTTCATAACTTCTAAAAAATTGAAACCAGTTACTGCTTCTACTGTTTCCGGAAGCTGGCTAACTATGTCTGTTATATAATTAGTAACTTTAGCAGCCCCATTTCCTTTACCTTCACCATTATCAATGATAACGATTTTTTCAGTTTTAGCTAGAGGCTCTGCAATAGCTGATGCAATTTCAGGTAGTTTTTCAATTATCATTTGAGTTACGGCAGCTTCATTATATAATCTAAAGGCTTCTGCCTTCTTATGCATAGTCTCTGCCTCTGCAGCACCTTTTGCCAATATAGCAGCAGCTTCTGCTTCACCTTTGATACGTATTGCTTCCGCCTCCGCCTCAGCTTTTTCCTTTATAGATCTACTTAAGGCTTCAGCTTGCAATAATTCTGCATATTTTTTAGCCTCTGCAAGCTTATTGGACTTATATAGATCTGCGTCAGCTTGTTTATTAACAGTAGCTAATAGTTCTTTTTCTTTACGAATTGCTTCTTTTTCTTGAAGCTCAGTTTCTTTTTCTTTCTTGGTAAGTTCTACCATCATAGCCGTTTCTGTAACTTCCTTAGCCACCTTATTCTTCTCAATCTCATAAGCTAAGTCTGCTCGAGCTTTACCAGTGGCCTGTTCCTCACGATAGGATAGAATCTTTAATTCTTTTTCTTTATTGGCGGCTGCTACATAAGTATCAGCCTCTATCCTAGCTTCTTCACCCAAACGCTCTGCTTCTGCTACTTTAATCTTGGTTTCCCTTAGGGCATCTGCCTCTGCTATGGCGGCATTTTTCTTAACTTCTGCAATTCTAGGTTTACCCAAAGCTTCCAGATATCCATTATTATCAGAAATATCTCGTATGGTAAAGGCTTTCAATTCAAGACCCATGGTAGCTAGACCCACTGCTGCTACTTCCTGAACTTCAGAAGCAAATTTTTCTCTGTCCTTATATATCTCCTCAACAGTCATTTTGGAGATAATTTCCCTAAGTTTTCCTTCCAGTACATCCTTAGCGGTATCCTTAATAATGTTAATGGTATCCAGTTCTCTACCTGTGTTGAATTGCTCCATAGCATTAAGTATGCTCTCCATGTCGCTTTTTACTTTTATAACAGCAACACCGTCAGCTATGATATCTACACCCTGTTCAGTAATAGCACCATCTGTTCTAACATATATCTTCATGTTTTCTAAAGATATCTTATCGGCCCGCTCTAGTAAAGGAATTACTATACCGCCTCCACCGGATATAACTCTCTTTTTTAAACCGGTAATAACAAGGGCCTTATCCTGGGGTACTCTTTTCCATGTCAAGGTAAAAATCAATACTACCAGAAGTATAGCAGCAACTATTCCTCCTGCTATGATATAAGTCTCCATACACATCCTCCTTCATTATTTATCATAAACCGATCATAGACCAGTTTTGATTTCATCTAAAGCTGCAACATAAAATATATGATTTTCAATCCAGCATATCGACACTTCTCTACCTGCTTTTATCATACTTCCATCGGTTGATTTGGCCGGTGCTGAAAAACTATTGCCATTAAAAACATATCTGATTTCACCAAAACCATCTTCCACTATAGTTGATGCAACCACTGCTCTTAAACCTATCAAATCCTCTGAAGATGGAGAACTGGTATTCTCAGCATTTTTTAGTGGCTTCATAATAAAACGATAAATTACCATACTGACTACCAATGCAGTAATAATTGAAATAAGTAGCACTATTATATTTGATATATACTGGAATTCCAGCATTAGTATCCAGCCCATACCTCCGAATACAGTAGCAAAAAGCATGTAAAGTAGGGGACTTAAAGGTAAATTGATATCGAAGCCAAACACTTCTAAATCAAATTCAAACCCATCGAATTCTAAAGCTTCAAACAAACTACCGAAGAGAAAAGATAAGATAATCAAACTAATTCCAACTATAAAAGATACCTGAAATACTGTTAACAATTTATCACACCCCAAAATTACATTAAATATCCAATATGTTCTAATATCATTATAACTTATTCCAGTAGTTTCTTGTAGTATAATTATAAATAATTACTATTAAAATCAAATTATCCTGAA
>JAAYPX010000033.1 GCA_012519565.1 Clostridiales bacterium
AATTATTATATTTTATATTCGATTAGTCAATATAAAACGCCTTTTAATAGGCAGGTAGGATATTCTATATTTGCATTTTTCCTATTTGTATTAGTCCTATTTGTATTTGTCATAATTATATAGTAAAATTATTTTGAATATAAATATTTTTTATGGAGGATTTAGGACTATGATTAAGGAACTCGTTACGAAAAATCGCTCTTACAGAAGATTTTATCAGGAGGTAGAAATTACATACAGTGATCTTGAAGAGCTAATCGATTATGCAAGATTATCTGCAACTGGTGGAAATTTGCAACCCTTAAAATTTATTATATCTAATACCCCTGAGAAAAATGAATTAATATTTAAAAATCTACGATGGGCAGCTTATCTAAAGGACTGGGCGGGTCCAGAGGAAGGGGAGAAACCATCTGCTTATATAATAATGCTTGGAGATAAAAATATTAAAAAGGAATTTTCATTTGATGCTGGAATTGCTTGTCAAAGTATACTTCTTGGGGCCTGTGAGAAAGGATATGGAGGATGTATTCTAGCCAATGTGGATAAGAAGGATGTAGCAGCTCATCTCAATATCCCAGACCAATATGAAATAGTGGTAGTAATAGCTCTTGGAAAACCTAAAGAAGAGGTTGTTATTGAGGATATGAATGAAGATGGTGATGTGAAGTATTGGAGAGATGATCAAAAAATCCATCATGTTCCTAAGAGAAGCTTAAAGGATATAATTCTTAAATTATAAAATAAAATAATATTTAGGAGTTCATGTAAAATAGCATAGGGTATACAGGTATAAGTATCACGCTTTTTGTTTGAACTTTATCCTAAATCTATCGCCAGCCGAAGTCTTTAATAGGGTTGGCGATATTTTTATACTGTTTATTACACTGGTCAAAGTCTGTTATATCAGCTTAAAGGTTTCGATAGTAAAAACTATTTAATAATTAATTAAAATTGGATTAGATTTTAATTTAATTACTTTTACGGATATGCATTAAATGGTATAATACAAAAGAAGTAGAAAAACCACATCATAGATGGATTATTTATAAGAATTGTTTACATCAGAATTTTCGATCTGTATATTCTGATATGTAATTACAATATCATATAAGATAGGGAGGAATTGTTTATCATGTCTTTAAGTGTCAAAAACTTAACAAAGAAATATGGTGACAAAGTAGTAGTAGATGATTTAAGTTTTGAAATTAACGGGCCAGGAGTATATGCTTTACTGGGTACAAATGGTGCTGGTAAAACCACAACCCTGCGTATTATCCTGGGTATGCTGGCTAAAAACAATGGTACGGTTACCTGGAAGGGCAAGCCATTGGATCCAGTTAAAACCAATGTAGGCTATCTGGCAGAGGAGAGGGGATTATATCCTAAATACTCCTTATTGGATCAATTATTATATTTTGCAAAGCTTAAAAATGTCCCTAAGAAAGTAGCTATGGATCGGATAAAATATTGGGCTGAGCGTTTGGTTGTTGAGGAATATATATTTCCACCAAAAACTAAAGGAAGAAAGTCCTCTAAAGCCAATCGGGCTGATCAATTATCGAAGGGTAATCAACAGAAAATTCAATTAATGGCTACTTTAATATCAGACCCAGAATTACTTATATTAGACGAGCCTTTAAGTGGTTTGGATCCTGTTAATACTGATTTATTTAAATCAATTATCAGAGAGGAAATTGCGAAAAACAAATATTTAATAATGTCAAGTCATCAAATGCCAACTATTGAAGAGTTCTGCTCCGATATTACTATATTAAATCGTGGTAAGGCAATATTACAAGGTAATCTAAACGAAATTAAAAAAGGATATGGCCGTGTTAATCTTTTTGTTAAAAGCGATGTTGACATTGCGCCTTATATCAAATCCTTTGGATTAACAGTAGTTAATAAAACACCCAGCGAATATCATCTGAAAGTTCGAGGGGAAGAGGAGGCTATGAAGTTCTTATCCACATTAATAAGTGATAATATTCCTGTAGTAAAATTTGAACTTAGGGAGCCATCCCTGCATGAAATATTTGTCGAAAAGGTGGGAGATGATCATGAAGAAAAGTAATATTACAGGATGGCAGGATGTCTTTACTTTTACCTTGGTCCAAACATTAAAAAATAAAGCATTTATTGTTTCTTATATAATAATGCTTGTAATGGCTTTAGTATCCATGCCTTTAGTCAGTAAACTTGTTTCGGGTTCTGATGATATTATAACAGGTCCAATTCCAGTTAATAAAGTTTATATTAATAATGAAACAGATATGGATATAGATTTTACAGGAGCCTTAGAAAATAGTAACATAAGTCATATGGTTTTTGAAAATATAAATGAAGCTTATGATACTGTAGAGAAGCGGGTACAGGAGTCGGAGCATGATGCGGTTATTTTAACTATTAGTGATACTGATGGCGTGTATTCCTTAAATTTACTAAAGGCCAGTGAAAGCTCCATCAATGAAATTCATATGCAAATGCTTCAAGGTGCATTATTAGAGCAATTTGATATTATCAGATTAAGAGCTCAAGGCATATCAGAAGAACAGATAGCTATGTTATACGCTAATATATCAACTGCTGTCACTGTAACTGATAACCAAGGGCAAGAGGTGTTAGAGGAGGATACCTCTATTTCAATGAGTGAGTATTGGTTTATCTATGGTATCTTATTTGTTGTATTAATGGTCAACATAATGGCTAGTACTCAGATTGCCAATTCTGTCGTGATGGAGAAATCATCCAGAATAGTAGAGTATCTTTTAACATCGATTAAACCCCTAGCTCTAATGGTAGGTAAGATTTTAGCTATGCTAACTGCTGTCATAGCGCAAATGGGTTCAATGGTCTTGGTAGTATTTATATCCAATAGAGTTACCCAATATATTTCAAGCGGCGGCGATAATATACTTGCTTCTTTTTTGCCACAAAACATTTTTCAGAATTTAAATATTATTAATATAATCTTATGCTTTATTCTAATTGGACTAGGAATGATATTTTATGCCACTTTTGCAGGACTTGCTGGAGCTATGGTTAGCAAGATGGAAGAAGTTAGTGAAGGACTTACCCTATTCTCAATTATAAATTTAGTAGGTGCCTATGTAGGAATTGGAGCGGCTGGTGTATTAATGGGGGCAGGAGATAATCCCTTTGTTACTTTTGCCTTTTTGTTTCCCCTATCTTCACCCTTTGTTTTACCAGGGGCAATTCTGATAGGAAAAGCAGGTATTGCTATTGCTACACTTGCCATTATAATTCAAATATTATTTATTATACTATTGTTCCTATTTGTTGCTAAAGTCTATGAAACTTTAATTCTTTATAATGGTCAAAGACTTAAGATAAAAGACCTAGTTAAAATATCAAAGACAGTGTAGGGAAGGGGGTAAAGACTATGAAAAAGAATTTTAGAGGATGGACGACTGTATTTGGTTTTACTTTTAGCCAATCAACAAAAAAAGCTGCTTTTAAAGTTGTAACTATATTTGTATCCTTATTAATTATTGGAGGTTTTATCCTAGGGAATTTATTATCTGCAAAACCTTCTAAGGAGTTAGAACCGTCACCGATTGAAACTGTATTTGTTCTCGATAATAGCGGCCTAGAGGCTACCGATTATCAATCATTTTTAACTATGATGGGCAATAGCCAGTACATGCATATAGAATTTGAGAATTTAGCGAACACGTCCGCAGAGGATGCTGTAAAAGTGGCTAGCTCTAATTCGCCAAAGTCAATAGTTGTTAGAGTTGATAAAGAGGGAACAGATTATATATTCAAGGCATTGATACCGGAGACTTCTGATATATCAGAGAATGAAGCCGATAATTTGCTGTCACAGATGATTTCTGCTTTTAATTCTAATAAATTGTTACAGTCTGGCTTAACAATGGATCAATTGACTACAGCACTAAAACCTGTAACAGTCACCACGTCAGATATAGGTGAAAACTCCAGTGAAGCAGTCAAGTTTATTAAAATGTTTGCTCCAATGATATTTGGTTTTATTCTATACTTTATGTTATTAATCTACGGGCAGGATGTGAGTAAATCTGTTTCTACAGAGAAAACCTCTAAGCTAATTGAAAACTTACTGACTTCTGCACACCCATATGCATTAATTACAGGTAAGGTGTTGGCTATAACTTCTCTGGCCATACTGCAATTTGTCATTTGGATAGGCTCAGTTTTTCTTGGATTATATGGTGGTAATGCTATTGCCCATAAAATATATCCAGAATATCAAAACACATTTATAACTATTATCAATTATTTACGAGATAATATTGGGGAATCGGCTATGAGTTTACCTGCTATTATCCTAGCCATTATTGTATTCGTTCTTGGTTTCTTGTTTTATTGTGTATTGGCAGGGGTTGCTGGAAGCCTGGTTTCTAAACCTGAGGATGCTGCATCTGCCCAAGGAATATTTGTTTTTCCTATAGTAATAAGCTTCTTGGTCTGCTATTTAGCACCACTTACTGGAAATGAAGGTGTTTTAAATGTTGCTAGATATGTACCTTTCACAGCACCATTTAGTGTTCCGGTGGATTTAATTACTGGTGCTATTAGCTTAGGAGAAGGTGTTATTTCATTGGTTTTATTATTCGTATTTTCTTTATTAGTTATAATGCTATCTGCTAGAATATATAAGGGCATGATTTTGTACAATGGACAAAATGTCAATTTAAAATTATTAGTAAATATTATTAAGGCAGATCAGTAGGAACTAAAATTTAATAAACTACAGCCATTCAAAATACCTTATTTTTCAACATCGTTTTACACTTAAACGAAGCTGCTGCATATAATATCTAATATATATCTTTGATAGGATATTGATAGCTTATATGGAGGTGTATGAATGGCTTGTTTTATCAAAACCAATGTACCTGAACCTGAAGATTTTGAATACATTAAAGATAAGGAAGAGACTATAGACAATACTACTGAAAATACTTTCTGCAGTAGGGAAGAAGCAGCAGAGGATGAAATGCTTGAAAGCAAAGCTATAGATGATTATGTTGAGCCAGAAGATCCTGTAGATCCATCAGACCCCACAACAATTCCCAAGTTTGTTGATCCTTTGCCTATACCCTGGAAAGCCAGGCCCTTAAATCAGTGCAATTCACCCAAGGATTCAGAACTATTTTACAGAATAGTAATGAAGGAAGCAAAGCATAGGTTCCATAAGAATTTTCCACTAACTACTATATGGGGGTATAATGGGCTATATCCTGGTCCCACCATAGAAGTTCCCAAGGATGTTAAGGTTAAAGTGAAATGGGAAAACAAATTACCTAAAAAACACATTTTACCTGTAGATCGTACACTACATGGGACGGCTGATACTCCAGAAGTAAGGACTGTAGTCCATCTTCATGGGGCCAATGTGGCAGCGGATAGTGACGGACATCCTGAAGCATGGTACTCAAGGGATAACGAATTCGTTGGACATAAGTACACCAGAGAAGTATATGAATACACTAATCATCAGCCAGGGGCTACCCTATGGTATCATGATCACGCAATAGGAATTACCAGATTAAATGTATATGCAGGATTAGCTGGCTTTTATTTAATAAGAGATTTCTTAGAAGAGAGACTTAATCTTCCAAAAGGGCCTTATGAAATACCAATTTTAATCCAGGATAAGAGTTTTAATCCTGATGGCTCGCTCTTCTATCCAGATAATGCAACTCCACCAGTTGATTTTCCAGTTCCATCTACACCATCATTTTTCTTTGGCAATACGATTGCTGTAAATGGTAAGCTATGGCCATATTTAGAAGTTGAACCACGTAAATACCGATTTAGAATTCTAAATGGCTCTAATGTAAGAGGCTATGAACTTGCATTGAGTAATGGGGAAGTATTTCATCAGATCGGTACTGATTTGGGTATGTTAGAACATCCTGTGGAAATTGAATCATTTATCCTAGAGCCTGCTGAGAGAATGGATTTGATTATAGACTTCTCTAAATATAAAGGGCAAGAAATTATCTTACAAAACAAGGCTCAAGGCCCTCCTAGTCCTGGTACCGAAGTAATTATGAAATTTATAGTAAACAAAGAGTTGTCTTCTCCAGATACTAGTACCATTCCACAGAATTTATTGGTTACCCATAAGATTGATTTTAACTTAGCAAGAATGGAAAGAACAATGCAATTGGACGAAACCGTAGATCATTATGGTAGAGTAGTACATTTACTTAATGATAGAATGTGGAGTGATCCAGCTACGGAGAAAGTAAA
>JAAYPX010000248.1 GCA_012519565.1 Clostridiales bacterium
CAAAATAATCGTTTGATGATTTTTACTATTTTTTGATTCTAATGAGTAAATATAATCTCCAGGAATTATGTGCTGATCAAAGGAAGAAGTAATCTCTAATTCTTCTATCTTATATTCCGTACAAAAACTTTCATAATCCAAATCATATTTTTCCCAAAAAACTTCAGTAACTCCTTTGGTTTCCTCATTGGTCACAAGTTGAGTTGAACCTGCAAATACCTGTGTACCTATAAAAATAGATGCTCCTGTAAATAAAACTATCATTATAATACAACAATTATTGGTATTATCTTTGCTTTTTTCATAGCTTACTTTACACTATCTTTTCTAATTGTTTTCTAACTTCTTTAAGTTAAAGAATGATAAAATTATAACTATAACATAAGTTAATGCAAAAGCAGAACCACTAATTATGTCTGTAGGGTACGGAGAAACAACTCTTCCAAAAATTAATGCAATAATCAAAGAAATTGGCATAAACAACCCAATTATTATATTAAGCCAATTAATAATAAAAGGCGTCTTTGATTGAGATATTAGTTTAGCTATAAAATAAGCTGCAACACCAACTACTTGAATTATCATTGATCCCCATATACCTTCTGCAGATTGTTCTGTATACCAACTGCCAAATGCTGCAAAAAGTCCGATTGCTAAAAATGCAGTTGAAGCTATATATAATATTTGGCCAGTATTAAAATTTTTATTATCTGATTGTTTTTGAGGTTCAATCCCCTTTAGAATATAATCTGTTGTAACCCCAAAGTACTCACTCATTATGATTACTCTGTCTAAATCTGGTACACTTTGTTCACTTTCCCACTTAGATACTGCTTGACGAGAAACCCCTACCTTGTCAGCAAGCTCTTCTTGAGATATGCCCTTGTTTTTTCTTAAGCTCTGTATTCTGTCCGCAATATTCATAACAACACTCCTTTATTATTTTTGGTATTGTCATAATAACATTAATGCTGGTTGCATAGCTACCAAACCCACTTGGTTTTTTGTCAACTGACAGTTGCAGTTCTTAATAATACTACTCTTAAGAAATATCACTGATGTTTGACATGTTTTTTTATCTTTTTTCCTTAATATTTTTGCAGGATAATCATACAGAAAAATATAATTAAATTAAATTGTATATTTAAACTTTTCAGTAATACTAATTACCTTTCCATCCTTTACTTCAATAAAATATGGCAATGTTTGCTTGGAAAGTGGAACATCATTTAAATTATACTCACCTAAATGTTTTAGAAATTCATCTTTTTTTGTTGTGGTATAAAGTCTATTACTTTCTGGTTCATTTACAAATAGAAGATTCACATCCGTAAATGTATATATAGTGCCATCAGTTAACTCAAAGGTTGTTTCCCCATTATTCTTTTGAATAATTGAATATCCATTGGGGAAATCAGATTCATTTAATCCAAACTCTTTTAATCCCATTCAACGATCTCCACTTCGTCAAAGTGTAAGATATTATCCTTTATTACAATATGCCCTACAAATCCTTCCGGTTGATTTGCTTTTATATTATATTCAGAACCGTATATATTGTAAAACTCCTTAAAAAGTTTGATATTCTTGAAGCACTCTGAAAAATCAAACTTGAATCTACAATAGCACGAAAACAGATATTGCTTTTTATATCTAAACTATTTACCACGATAATGTTTTGTTCTTCTGTTAGGAAAGGCTCTTGTAGCTCCTCATCAACACATATCAAAGTATTCCAATCTGTATCTTTTAAATTAGCATGATATTCTTTGGCAATTGTATTTATGCAATCATTATACAAAGTTTTGTATATTCCATCATTCCCATTATCATTGTAAAAAAACTCATAAGCTTTACTATGCTCACCTTCTTGGACATTCCTGATATGAGACGTGCCTTGAGTTGACAATAAAGATGTCACAAGCTGATCCTATCCCCTTGGCGGTAGGGTATATTTCAAAAAAAATTCCCTTATAAGTATTTCCCTTTAAATTACAGCATCTTTTTATTAGAAACCTTTGCAGCACTCCAGCCAAGACTCTTTGCCCATGCACGTGCACTAGATGCCTCTTCCTTATCTTCTCCTTCATATATAGTTCCTAAAAAATCAGCAAACCCACTTAGTCCGCCAACATCATCAAACACAAATACACCCTCTTTATTAATACAAACTGGCTTATGTTTACTTATTACAATATCTTCCGCTTCTTCAAGTTCATACTCATCAATAATATTGTTCTTAAGAAGATCTTCACAATCTTTGTATTTGGTTATCTTAATTATCCAATTATCTCCAAAATCATATTTATAAATAAGTTCTTTAGTTATGGGGAACAATCCTTCTAAATTAATATCTTCACCTTGAGCTGCAATAACCTTATTGACTTTTAATCGTTCTAGTAAATCTTCTGTGCCACCCTCAATAATAAGTGAAGAATCCATTTCTTCAAGGGTCAGGTCAATTAATGGAGCTTTCTTTATTATTTTCATTTTAGTATTTTCATCTTGCTCTTTTCGTTTTATATAATCGCTAAAGGATTCACGAACTTCTAATATCCTAAATCTCTCTAAGAATGCTTCCACATCTTGCCTTGCTACTTCTGGATCTTCCATAATTCCTCCATATATATAAGGACCTGTATATTTTTTTCTAAGCCAGATCTTGAAACTACCTCTCTCATAATCATCATCCCAAAAAACATCTTCTTCCGCTTCAGATGGAGGTTGAAATAATATTCCTACTAAATTTACCCAGCCCGCAACAGTACCACCTGTTAATTTAGTATATATTTCCTTTGGCAAATTAAAACTACGTAGGTGTGAATTTTGCCATCCAAATAATTTTTGAATTGCATAATGAAGATTATGAAGTGGCATATCAGAAGGTACAAGAATATCTCTAGTTATTGAATTACCACTAACAGATTCACCATATCTCCTAAGCATTCTTTTCTGATAATCTGATAAGTAATCATCACTCAATTCTAAATGTAAACGCACGGGATAAATTTCATCTTTTAGCAAACTAATATTATTTTTCATTTTTTTGCTCCTTTCTTTTGTTTGGTAGTGTCAAGTTTGACACCCCTATTTTTTATTAAAACCTTATATTATCAAGGGTTACATAGTTTTTTATAAAACAAAAACAATGACCCCCTATTTTCTGTTATAATTTGAGTTACCAGACA
>JAAYPX010000249.1 GCA_012519565.1 Clostridiales bacterium
TAAATTAATTATAATCTTACCATATATAATAGGATCCTTCATGTTGACTCCTTTTTTCACTAATATGTATACTATAAAGTAGATTAGATCTTAGACATTTTACATAAATTGCTTTTTATACTTGTCATTCTAACTACTATTATATTATATGTCAACACTAACTTTCAAATCTATACAATACATATTTCCTATTTAATATTAGATAAGGACCTAATAAGTAGGGTGAGAAAGAATATTACAGATGCTACAATAACTATGGTAGGTCCCGTAGCTGTACCAAAATAATATGAAATAATCAATCCTGATATCCCAGAAAAGACTGAGATTATTACAGAAAACAAATGATACTCCCTCATATTGGCAGCCAAATTCCGACTGGATGCTGCCGGCAATATGAGTAAGGCATTAATTATTAATATACCTACCCACCTTATTGAAAACATAACAATTATTGCAATAATTATACTAAAGCAATCTTGAATCAGATTGCAATTAATCCCTTTGCTTTTAGCCAGAGTTTCATTGGCGCTGACAGAATGCAGTTTGTTGAATCCAAAACACCAAAATACCATAGTCAGTATAAACACAAGTACTAGGTAGGTCAATTCCTTGGCTGTTATACTTAGAATATCTCCTACCAACAAACTGGAGTATTTTGCGAAATTACCACCTCTTGAGAGTATAACCAACCCTATAGCCAAGCTAAAGGATGAGAAGACCGAAATTACAGTATCTGTGGACAAAGTTTTTCTTCTACTGATTTTATTTAAAACCAAAGCAAAGATAATTGCAAATAATATCATTGCCAAGTAGGTATTGGTGATACCTAAGATTACTCCCAAAGCTATACCAGTTAGTGCAGAATGCCCCAAGGCATCCGAGAAGAAGGCCATCCGATTATTAACGATCATAGTCCCTAGAATACCAAATAAAGGGGTAATGATTAGCACTGCCAAGAGTGCATTTTTCATAAAATTATATTGCATCCATGAAAACGGTAACATATTCTCCATTATCTCATATATCGTTTCCATATAAATTACCAAGCCTTTCATTAAAATCAATCCCATAAATTTTAAAGAAACATGGATTTGAACTCTTCACTGTCTAATACTTCTTCAGGAGTTCCTTCCTTAATTATTACTTTCTCTAATAAAATCACATGATCTGCATATTTTCTTACAAAATCAAAATCATGGGATACTATTATCATTGCTAAATCATAATCTGTCTTTAGTTTTATAATGTTTTGATAGAATAAATTCATACCATTTCTGTCTACACCAGATATAGGCTCGTCCAAAAGCAAAAGATTTGGAATAGGTGTAATTGCTATAGATAATAGCACCCTTTGTAACTCCCCCCCAGAAAGGTCGGATACCCTTTTATCTATTAAATCCTGGGCTTGAAAGACCCTTAACTGTTCATTTATCAGTTTACTAGTCCTAGAACTCTTCCTTAGGAATACTGGTACCTTACTGATATAAGCTGCAAATAAATCATATACACTCATGGGTGTATTTTTTTCAATATTCATATGCTGAGGCACGTAACCGATTTTCAAATTGCTAACTGCATTATTGCGTAAATCTGTAAATTCAATTGTGCCTTCATGTTTGATCTCACCTAATATAGCTTTTATTAAGGTGGACTTACCTGCCCCATTTTTACCAATAATGGCTGTTATCTTGCCGCAATGAATGTGGAGATTAATATTATCTATAATAAGCTGACCACCCGCATTAACACTGATGTCCTTAATTTTAATACAATGAAAACCACAGGCCGAACTCTCTAGCTTTTGACTACTACTCCTTTTTAACATTATATAGCTTCAACCTCCTTGCCTATCACTGTAAGGCATCTTTTAAGACATCAATATTATGATACATGGAAGTCAAATAAGAATCTTTGGTTCCATCACCCGTTACAGCTGAATCGATAATGTACACCCTTGCCCCTGTCTCTTCTTCTATCCTCTTGGCGATAGAATCACTATATTGCAATTCTGTGAAGAGATATTTGATATCATGCTCATCAATTATGTCGATAATTTCAGCAATTTCTCCCGCACTTAAATATGTGTCTGTATCCATTTCCACAGTATATGCAACCTCTAGTCCCATCCTTTCTGCCAAATATAGAAAGGCATCATGGAAGATAACAACCTCTTCCTTTTCTTCGCCATATAACTTATCTATATTACTTTCCATCAGTGAAGTTAATTCTTCATCCAATCTTATAACCTTGTCTATATAAGTAGAAGCATTATTTTTCATTGTTGCTATAATATAATTTAATTCATCATCATTATAAATACCCATCTTCTCAATAAACTCAATCAAACTATCACGAACATTTTCAATTTGCCTTATATATAGTAATGGATTTAACCAGATATGGGAATTCTTATAAATATAATCTTCTTGATTTGCTTCATTATGCTTATGATTTTCATCACTATGCTTTTCTTGATTCTCACCACTATGCGCTTCATGATCTTCTTCAGCATCCTCATTATGGCTATGACCATGATTATGGCTATGATTTTCATCTTTGATAAATTCTATTCCATGGCTGGCATCAACTATTATTAAATCCGGATAACTATTTATTGCATCTTCAATGAAATTTTCCATGCCACCACCGTTAATCACAAGTATATCAGCCTTAGACAAAGTCTTCATATCATCAGTGGTAATCTGATAGTCATGGAGACATCCAGAGCTGTAATCGGTTAAGTTGCTTATGTTAATTCCAGGTATACCATCAGCAATATTTAAAGTCAGTATATATGTGGGATAAAAGGAGGCTACGATATTAACTCTGTTTTCCCCTTCATCTCCATTGTTTTTCTTAGCATTATTTAAATTTATTACTACTATTGCTACTATAATAGTGATACTTATAATTAATAAAATTGATAAAATTTTCTTCCTCATACTCTACCTTCTTTCCCCAGTTAATTATCATAAACAGGAGTATATTTCCAATATCTATTAATTAGCATTATAACATTATATTACAAGTATTAACCACTGTCAACTTGTTTAAACATCTCTCTACTACCTATTCTATAAGCCTAGCTAGCCCTTTGCCATTCGATCAAAATTAGATTCTACTTGTAAACCTATGTAGTATGTGATATCATTTTTCATAATCTTAATAAGAAGGATTCATATAATAGTAATATATAAATCTGCATCAAGGAGGCAAGTACATGATAAGATCTAATCTGAAGAAATTGGTTTTATCTGCTTTAATGGCAGCATTAACCTGTATAACCACTATGGTTATTCCCATCCCTACTCCCTCTGGAGGCTACGCCCATCCAGGAGATGGATTTGTTCTACTCTCTGGAGCTATACTAGGTCCAATTTACGGGGGCCTAGCAGCCGGTATTGGCTCTCTACTAGCAGACCTATTTCTTGGATATTCTGAATTTATGATAGCTACATTCTTTATTAAAGGCCTTTCGGCTGTTGTGGCAGCTTTAATTTATAAGTACATACATAAAGGAGCCACTATAATAGCTGGTATTGCTGGAGGCGCTGTGGTTACCCTTGGCTACCTATTATATGAGATTGTACTCTTCGGACCAGGGGCTGCCATATCTGGGATACCAATGAATCTAGTTCAAAATGTATTAGGAATATTGATATCAGTTTTTCTACTTCCTATATTAGTTAAAGTACCACAGATAAAAGAATTGATTAATGAGCAGTAATAATATTAAAGCAGATTTCGCCATCACCATCAGGCATTTATGATAACAGCAACTTCTATTAAATAACCCCTATATGTTGGATTTTACTTCTAACATATAGGGGTTGTCCAATTTGACTAGTCTCTAAACCTCTTATTTCTTCTTTTGCGATATATCGAATTTTCCAGTTATCTTATTATAACCGTCTCTAAACCTCTTATTTCTTCTTTTGCTGCCTATTATTATGATTATTATGATTACTATTATTGGTTTGTTTTGTACTTTTCTGATTCAGTTCAACCTTATCTTGTTCATCGAAAGTTTGATTCTCATCGCCTTGTACCTTCTTATTTTTTTGCTCTTTCGCCAATCTTCTCTCTTCTAATATAAGTGGTTTAGCCTTCATATTACATACAATTCCAATGCCTATAAGTGTCCAGAATACTGGAGCTGTCGTTATGCTGGAGTCATTAGTTATTCCAACTATCATGTAAGATATAGAAGCTATAAAAATAGCTACTCCCACCTGAGAATAAAGGCTACTAAATCTACCTCTTATATATAATTTGATACTAGATACAAAATACATACCATAGAAAACCAAAAAGGCCAGCAGTGATAATAGTCCTGTCTGAACTGCAATCTGCAGATACATACTATGGGGTTTGGTTAATAGCATATTAGGAAAATAGTTATAATATCCGACATAGTCTTGCTGTGGATAGGCAAATATATAGTTATCAGGCCCTGCTCCAATAAAAATATAGTCTTTTAGGAATGTAAGAGTCCGAGACCATATAAAACCACGTTTTGATGCAAACTCTTCATAACCAGTAATAAATGTATCTGGAGGTGTTATCGCTTTATCTAATCTCCCATATTTATTAATAATATAGTATGTATTATCTTCAGTAGATTTTATAAAGTACCAGTCTGCCCCATCAATTTTAACTGAAAACCCAAGATGTTCACCAAATAAGGCGGTTCCAAATGAGAAATTAGTGAAATCATCATCATCTATCTTATACATACTGGTATTCTCATCGAAATAAGTATTGATGCTATTCCCCTCAGCATCTTTAACATTATAAGTCAAATAACCATCCTCAATTTCAGATGATATAAATACCCTCTTCCCCTTGTAGGTAAATGCCACACTATCATCTAAGGTAGTTATTTCTGTCAGGTTCTTCTCTACTTTTGTCATATTTAATTCTGATATTATCTTATTAATTAAAACGCTATCTGTAGCCTTATTGGCTAAATATAGGGTACCAATAAACAAGATAAACACTGGTATTACTATATAAAATCGTTTTAATAAATATCGCCACATGAATATAAGTATCCCAATAACTGCAGCAATGATACCTACTAATCCCGCTAAAGATTGGGAACCAATCTCACATATCACTAGACCCACTATGGCTAATATATATAATAAAGAGTTGGACAATTTTTTACTAAACAAAAGTAGGATTATAAATAAAGGAAGCATTAATGATACATACACACCCACATAGTTAGGGTTATATAATGTTAAATAGACTCTACCTTTACCAAAATTTATATCTAATCTTCCACCGAGTTGAATATATTCTCTAGAAGTAACTAATCTCTGACCTATACCCGTTGTGAAAAAATCATGTCCTATAAATTGCAAGAAGCCAATACTACTAATTATTAATACCGCTATCAATACATATTTTAAAAAGAATTTAATATCATCTTCAGTCTTTACAAATAAAAAAGCATAATAGACAATAATACAATATGATAAGAGTGCAAATCCAGATTCAAATTGCTCAATACCTCCCATCACACTATGATATTTAGATATAGAAAATATCATCGATAAAATGATACAAAGAGCATAGATTGCTAATGGCGCAAATATAATATTAGGCTTGGTAATATTCCTATTAATATATACTTTTCCTAGTACTATTAAGAACATTACTAAAGCAACACTTATTAATACCCATTGCTTATAATAAAGGAAAAAATCATACTGCATAGCCATACTGGCATACCAAGTAAATTGACTTATATTGGGGTCATATGTTTTTAATTTCATTATCATTGGTATTATAGTAATCACCAATATAAGGGGAATCATCAATATATTTATTTTCATATTATTGTTGTTACTTTTATTTTTACTAGACATTACTTATTCTCCTTTATATTCAAATCAGCCTGATATAAATTATACACTTTGTTTAACTATTCTTCAATAGAATAAACACATTCTGTATTAAATTCCCTTAGCTAATTTGCATAGAATGTTCTAATCCTACTAGATGAAATATGAGCAAAAAAAGAGCTACCGCTCAATTAGCATAAGCTAATCTTGCGGTAACCCTTTATATTATTATGACATTAGGTCATATTTAATTATCTGATATAACCGTCGAAGTCAACTGGTACTGTAATGTAGTATCCAACATTAACTTCATGCTCGATATAGTAACTATCGCCGATAGCTTGTTTTACAACAACCTTCTTAGCAAAGGCTCTTGTATCAACTGTAGTTTTTTCGAACTCAGGGCTTACACCGATATCTTTTACACCTCCAATTGTTACATCGAAGCACTCACGGAATGCAGATACACCATCTGTATGAACAGATCTAAAGGATAGAGGTTTAACTACTGGACGAGTTTGTGTGTCAACTACTGTAACAATTCCACGAGCTTTAACTGTATTATCTTTAAGAACATCAATAGTATATTTACCAGTCTTAAGCTTATCAATCTTAGTTCTAACAGCAGAACCAGAAACAGCAGAACCAGAAACAGCAGAACCAGAAACAGCAGAACCACTTACAGCAGAACCACTTACAGCAGAACCACTTACAACCCAAGTAGAATTGTATTTGTATTCACTACTATCATCTTTACTTGCTACGTCTAAGATATTGCCCTTAGCATCTTTAATTCTTACATCATAGTTATTTAGGTTAACAGGTCCTAATTTAACGCCATTTCTTGCGTAAGCCATTAATTTAACACCAAATTGCTTATTAGCATCAGCTTCAGAATTAACCGCTACGTCAACAAATCCATCCTTGTTCAGACCAGATACTTCTACCTTCCAAGATGTAGCATCGCCTACAGGAGCTTTTACATCAAAGGTAACTTGACCTGTGATATTAGGATAAGCTGCATCAAAGATTAGGAACTGATATTTACCTTCAGGTAAACCTGCTGGGCTAAATGTGCTATTGAACACTTGCTCACCATCTCCGAATCGTTCTTTAGCTCTTACAGATAAAGCTTTCATGTATAGATTTGGAGCATAGTCTAAGTTATCAACAACTTTGTCACCATATTGGTCTAATAGGTGAACTATAACTGTCTTATCATCGCTCCATGCAATTCCTTCAATACCTTCACTGTTGGAAACATTTGGATAGTAAGCATCTTGAACAGAAAGTCTTGCCGGTTTTCTTTCTGGACTTACAGTTACAGTAAAGGATGCAACATAAGTATGATTACCAGCTAAGAATTTCTCAGTATCATCATATTCAACAGTTACTCTTACAACACCTTGCTTAACAGGGATTAGATAACCAGTCTCATCTACGAATAATACAGATGAATCGCTGGAAGTAAGCTTAATTTTGTTTACATAAGCTGCATCATAGTTGCTTACTTTAGTACCTGCAGAGTTGTTTAATTTAAGTTGAACATATAATCTACGCCCTTTATCACCAGCTGCGATAAATTCTTTTGTCTTACCGCTATCAAAGTTAGGTGCAGTACCATCATTAACGATAGTCCAAGCTAATAATTCTTCAGCCCTAAGGTCTGCTTCTTCAACTCCAACTACAGTCTGAGCATCCTTGTATACAATTTCATTACCATTAACAAATTCATAAGTATGATAAGTTGCTGTTACTGTTGTAGTATCATTAACTTTGAAAATCGTAAGCATATTGCCAATTAATGAAGTATACTCGTTGGAGCTCTTAAGTTCTACTCTGCTGTTTAAGTTAGAAACATCAACAGGTTGGTTAATTACAACACCGTTTTTATCTAATAATTCAAACTTAACTTCAGTATTTTCATGAACTCTAGCTTTTGTTGTAGTAATATTTATACCAACAACATCTTCAGGGCTAGTTGTAGCTGCAACAAAGGTCTTAGGATCCATTTCTGGATAAGTTACCTTGTATGTTGCCTTAGGAACAAAAGTATCATAGATTGCAACAGTTGCTGTTAAACCATCTGCTGAAAGTTTAACATCTTTGATCTTCTGCTCTTTGATATCAACATCACCGATTACGTAGTGTACATAGATGTTCTCTTTAACTTCATCCTTATCCATAGGAGAGGAGAACTTAACATCTACCTTAGATAAGTTTTTCTGTTTAGCTTCTACCATTGTAGCGCCAACTTTAACTACAGTAGTATCTTCAGCTAATACGTACTTAGCATAAGCTTCAGGATCTGCCTTCCAATCATTGTATTTAGCTTTGGATTGGAAAGAACGAGCAGTAATTGTATATTCACCAGCTTCAGTAGCTACGAATACACCTTTATCGTTGATCGTAGCACCTTCGCTAGGCTCAACAGTCCATCTTGTAACAGAACCAGAACCTTTAGTGTTACCAGCAACAGTTACGTATGATCTGTTGAAATCATGCTCTTCGTTAACTTTAAGGGTTTCTACTGGATTAGAGATCTTAACTTCTTTGATGTTATCTCTAACAGTTACAGTAGCCTTAACAGTATCAACAAATTCACCATCTGCATCAGTTACTTCACAGATAATGGTAGTTTTACCAGCACCTTTGGCTGTAGTAACACCGTTCTTAGGATTAACGGTAGCTACTTTTTCATTTGTGGAATACCAGAAGTATTGATATCCCTTTTTCTTACCAGCGGTAAAATTGAAGTTGTATTCGTCTTTACCCTCTACGTCTAAATGTAAGTATTTGTTTGTAGAGTTTAGCTTCAAGCCACTAGCTGCTAATGCGCCAGCTGCAGGTGCGATAACTGAGATCATCATCGCAAGCGCTAATACGAAGGACAACTTCTTAAAGAATTTCTTCTTCATATTATGACTTCCTCCTTAAAATATGGTTTGATTATTATATTGTGCGTATTCCCCAATACTGATACTTATGGTCTGACCATTAGTACTTTAAAGGAACCGCCTTAATATAATCGTTCCAACAACAAGATGATTATACCAACAAAGGAAAAAAAGGTCAAGTCTTTTATCCGTATAATTTGGATAAATTACCAATACATTCTCTTCCCCATATTGGCGTCTATTGGTTGGTCCAATTATATCTTAGTCAATTACTATTGGGGCACCCCCCTGTCCTGTCTTACTATCTCAAAATGCCACGGATAATATATTGAATAGGATGTGACTATCCGTTTCACTAATAGCAAGGTTCAGCACGTTGCATTGACTATACCTATATAATGAACCCAGACTGTGTCAAACTTATGTCACGCTTTTGTCATAATTAGTTTAAATTTAAAATTTTTTCAACAGTATCCTGCATTTTTCGTACTTCACATATAGTATTATGAAGTATTGGTGCATTATTAAGCTCTTCAACAGCTTTGGGAATGCTTACTGAAGATAACTTTTGCAACACCTTAGCCTGTTCATAGTCATCCTCAGGGATTCCTTCTTCATTTATAGCCCTAAGAACACTGTCTGCAAATTTATAGGGACTAGCAGTGGATACAATGATAGATTTAGTCATCTCATTAGTCTCTGATACATATTGATTATATACATGACATGCCACAGCAGTATGGGTATCAATCAGGTAATCATCATTGTCATATATATTCTTAATGGCTTGAGCTGTTTCCTCATCGGAAGCCCACCCCCCTACAAAGTCTTTTAATTTCTCTCTCATCTTCTCTGTAACTTCATAACTTCCTTTAGTTGATAGCTCTTTCATAAGCTCTGCAGTCTTTACAGTATCTTCATCAGCTATATGATATATTAATCTCTCCAGATTACTGGATACTAAAATGTCCATTGAAGGTGATGTTGTTAAGATAAACTCTCTATTTTTGTTATATCTTCCAGTTTGGAAGAAATCAAAAAGAACTTTATTTTCATTGGAAGCACATATTAACTTATTAATAGGAACCCCCATTTGCTTAGCATAATAGCCAGCTAATATGTTTCCAAAATTACCAGTAGGTACCACGAAATTAATTTTTTCGTCCCTAGATATCTGTTTCTTCCTATATAAAGTAGCATAAGAATATACATAATATACAATCTGTGGAACTAGTCTACCTATATTAATTGAATTGGCTGAAGAAAAGCGATATCCATTCTGAAGCATTTTCTTAGCCAGCTCCTTATTGTTAAACATCTCCTTTACTCCAGTCTGGGCATCATCAAAATTACCTTGGATTCCTATTACTGAAGTATTACTTCCTTTTTGTGTTACCATTTGCTTTTCTTGTACCTTACTTACTCCATCTTTAGGGTAGAATACAATTATTTTAGTTCCTTCAACATCAGCAAACCCAGCTAAAGCTGCCTTACCTGTGTCTCCAGAGGTGGCAGTTAAGATCACAATTTCTTCCTCTACATTATTTTTCTTTGCTGCCTTTGTTAGCAAATGGGGCAGTATAGATAAGGCCATGTCTTTAAAGGCAATGGTTGCACCATGGAATAACTCTAGATAATAAACTTGTCCTACTTTTCTTAAGGGAGCTATTTCACTGGTATCAAACTTGTCATCATATGCCTTGTTAATACAATCTTTTAATTCATCTTCAGAAAAATCCGTAAAAAATAGTTTCATCACTTCATAAGCCAATTCTTGATAATTCATCTCGGCAAGTTCTTCCATACTCTTCTTAAGTACAGGTATATTCTCAGGAACGTATAACCCTCCATCAGAAGATAAGCCTTGTAATATAGCTTGGGAAGCCAGCACTCTATTATTGCTGTCTCTTGTACTCTTGTACATTAAGTCCATAATGCTTCAATCCCCTTTTCAAATTTATTTCATGTATTATATCATGCTTATTCTGGTGAAACAATAGTTACCAATTTATTTGTGTTTATAAAATTCGTGACCGCCATGTTTAAATAACCACTTAAGATTATTATCAAACCATTTAGCACTACTACTTCTGGTTCTGCTACGGGACATAAAATACAAGGCCCCCTTAGAATGATCCTCTCCTTCTAATACCCTTTGGACTGCTTCCTTTGTGTCTTTGCTTATCTTAACTTTCCAATACCGCTTATCTTCTATCGGCGAGAACTGATACTCCCCACCATTTTCTTGAAAAATTACCTCCTCAATAGTATCAGGAAAATGCTTAGAGTTAACTCGGTTAAATATTACATTAGCAACTAAGATTTTACCTACTATATCTTCCCCTGTGGCCTCTGCTTCAACTATGCGTTCAAGCATTTCCCTCTCCTTAGCGGTAACTTCATAAACAAGAGTAGGCTTTGTTTCAGTCAGACTATCTGTAAGATGATCCTGATTCTCTTCAATTCCAGCTGGTTCTATCTCTTTATCATCAAGAATAACAGAATTATCCGCCGTAATGATATCTCCAGAGTTTTCATTTCCAGCTATACTTACAGTCATGTTTTCTTGTGTTTCTTTCATATTTGAACTTAACTGCTGTATGAATAAATTATATTCTTCACTATTCATGGCATGACCCAATAGCCAGTAAGTATCTCCTGCTAGTGCTAGCTGACCGCTCCAGCTGGATATGTTTGATACTTCAATAACCTGAGCATCATTCCTATCCATTGCTTTATACTGCATTTGTTGAAGACTTCCATCTTCTTGTGTCTCTTCAAGTTCACTATTATTAGCTTCAGCTGCCCTGGTACTAATTTTATAAAATGTATCAGAACCTATGAACAGTAAGGCAAATGATAGAATATATGCCACAGCAACCATATAAATTCCATATTGGCTCTCTGACATTTTTCTCCTTTGAAGAAACGTATTTATTTTGTACATAAATATTTCCTCTCTTTTCAAATTAATATTTTCCATATTATACCATTGTCACCAATGATATCATGCATTATAACACTTGACTTTATTCTGTCAATAATAAATAGTAATTTTTGTTAGTTTGAAAGATTATTACATTGTTTTCCAAATCACCTTTAGTATATAAGCCCTAATTTCTTAATATAAAAATAAATATTTTTATCTATTATTAACAGGGTATTTTTAACATGTTATTAACTATTTATTAATAATTTTACGCCAATTTAATCCATTTTATTCATATTCTACTATAATAGACCAATTTTGATTAAGCTAATAGAGTATTCTACTATAATAGTCTATTAACACATATTAACATTTGCTAACTAAGAGCTGTTATTTAAGGTCAAATATTTTATATATTTAACCAATTTGTTAAATTGCACAATTTTATTAAAATGTGTTTAAATCTAATTGTTAATATTTCTTTAAATTTTAGAATGTCTATATCTTTATTTAAAAAAATGTGATACAATTTAATTAAGTTTTTCTTCTTCCATTTTCATAGTTAAAGTTCAACAACTTAAATTGAGCCATCATTTTCAAATCTAGTTAGCCGGTACTTATGATATATCGACTAGAAATGAAAATGATGGCTCAATTATATACTAAGCTTCCATTATTCTATTTTATAGCATTCTAACTTTATTCATATGGTAGTTCTATTATAAATTCAGTCCCAGTAACATCGCTTGTAGCTCGAATTGTACCATTGTGCATAGAAATTATACTTTCTGCTATAGCAAGTCCCAGTCCGCTTCCACCGGTTTCTCTAGATCTGGAGTTTTCAACCCGATAAAATCTCTGAAAGATCAAATCTAGATCCTTCTTAGGAATTACTTCTCCATAATTTATAATAGATAAGATAATCCCTGACTCTGTTTTTGATAAATTTAATTGAATTAATCCCCCATCCTTTCCATATTTTATGGCATTGCTTATTAAATTGGCCAAGGCCCTGGCCAGCAAATTGCCATCTGCCAATATTACCATACTTAGATATTCTGTATCAAATTCATACTTAAGATTAAATTCCTGAAAGCTGGGATAGAATTCATCCAACAGTTGATTGATTAATTTAATTATATCTACTTGGGTATAGACTGGTTTAACCTCTCCAAAATTAAATTTTGTATATGTAAAAAGATCTTCAATTAAATTTTCTAACCGTTTGGACTTGTTATAAGCAATTTCTACATATTTTCTGTTAATTTCCGGGGGCAATTCCTTAGAAGATACTAATTCTAAATATCCTATAATGGAGGTCAAGGGCGTACGAAGATCATGGGCTACACTGGTTATCAATTGATTCTTGGCCTCTTCGCTTCTTTGCTTACTTTCCATTATTGCTTTTATATCGTCGGCCATTTTATTTAATTTTTCAGCTATTAAAGCAAACTCATCTTCATTATTAATAATAATACGATGCTCCAGATTTCCTAATGATATTTCATTAATACCTTCTGCTATATGTCTAATATAAAATACAAATTTCTGTGTTAGCAGTAAGAAAAACATTATAAAGAGTATTATGCCAAGAAGTATGATTATAATTGATAATATTATCTTGGTTGTACTAGATATGTTTTGATAATCCCATTTACCGAGAATATATATACCAGTTCCAGCTACTGTTAGACTTAATAATGTATAAAGAAGGCTAAGAATACTATATAGCACTATTTCAAATCTAAAACTCTTAAATATACTATTCTTCAATTTTATATCCGACTCCCCACACGGTCTTAATTATTTGTGCATTGCAAGGATCCATTTCAATTTTTTCTCTTATCCGTCTTATATGTACCATCACCGTATTATTGGCTTCATATACCTTTTCATTCCAAACCCGCTCAAAGATTTCATCAGTACTAAATACTCTTCCAATATTACTGGCCAAAAGATATAATATATCAAACTCAATAGGAGTTAACTTAACCTCCCTCCCATATGCAATTACCTTATGGGTGTCCTTATTAATTATTAAGTGGGATAATATAATCTCCTTATCTTGTTTTTCTTCATGGGCTCCAGGGTTAAACTTCGTGTACCTTCTTAATTGAGATTTGACTCTGGCAGTTAATTCTAGGGGGTTAAATGGTTTTATAACATAATCATCTGCACCAGCTCCCAGCCCTATTATTTTATCTAAATCGGTTGACTTTGCACTTAACATAATTATAGGTATTGTACTACTTTCTCGAATTTTCTTACACATACTAAGACCGTCCATACCTGGCATCATAATATCTAGAATTATTAGCTTAATATCTACAGTATCTAATATTTTAAGACCCTCCAAAGCATTATGAGATTTCCATACCTTGTATCCCTCACTGACTAAATGAATTTCAACCAAATCTGCTATTTCTTTATCATCATCCACGACCAAAATATTTACTTGATCATTCAATTTGTTTCCTCCTCGTATAATTAAGTTAGTTTATACTATATACTAATTTCCTTTTACATTTTTACACATAATTACATGTCCGTGATTGTTTCCCATGTTTGTAAATACTTAAAACATTTACTTTTAACTAGTTTTATGATAGAATAACTGACATGAGTAGCACAGATGGTCGCGCCATTATTGGTGAGGAAAGTCCGGGCTTCACAGGGCAGGGTGCCGGATAACATCCGGTGGAGGCGACTCCAAGGCTAGTGCAACAGAGATATACCGCCAATTTATTTGGTAAGGATGGAAAGGTGGTTTAAGAGACCACCGCCCTTCTGGTAACAGAAGGGGCAAATGTAAACCCCACCCGAAGCAAAACCGAACATAAAGCGATACGGTTGCCCGCCGTGCTTTAGGGTTGGTTGCGTAACAAGAGTGAAAGCTTTTGTTGGAGCCATATGGTAACATATGGTCAAGATAGATGACCATCTAATACAGAACCCGGCTTATAGTGCTGCTCATACTTTAAAACAACTTCCTCCAATAAATTCTTTTAGGATGGAATTCTTAGGAACTGCTTCACTACTGGTTCCAATAAAATAATCTAAGAATTTCAATAATCTTTTAGCTTCTACATATTCTGCAGAATTTCGATCAATTCCAAATAAGATAGGTTCAGCATATAATTTTAATACTGCCAATTCATATATCAATGCCGAATTAAACATAACGTCTGCATCCTCTTGGAATGGGAAAATTTTCTCTTCTTCTCCCCTTCTAACCGATGGCCACATAGATATAGTCTCCTTGGCAGATGTCCCCCTAGTTCTGGCATCCCTAACCATACGTCTTAATAATCTTCCATCAGTAGTTGGTATCCTATTATGCTCATCCACATTAAGCTGAGTTAAAGCACTGATATAAATCTTATATTTACTTTCCCTTGGTAATGAATAAGACAGGGCATCGTTTAATCCATGTATGCCTTCAATAACCAATATATCATCTGGTCCAAGGCTTGTATAATTCCCTTTATATTCTCTTCTACCAGTTACAAAATTATAATAAGGCAAGTCTACAGTTTTTCCATTGAGTAAGTCTGTCATATCTTGATTGAACTGATGAAGATCAATAGAATGTAGACTCTCAAAATTATAGTTGCCATCCTCGTCTTTGGGCGTATCTTCCCTATTAACAAAATAATTATCTACAGCAATGGGATGAGGTTTTAAACCATGGGCTTTTAATTGTATACTGAGCCTGTGGGAGAATGTAGTTTTTCCAGAAGATGATGGTCCTGCAATCATTATAAATTTCTTATCTTTTGCCCTCTTAATATCAGAAGCAATTTCTCCGATTTTTCTCTCCTGCAAGGCTTCTTGAACCAAGATCAAATCATTGATTTTCCCTTGAGCAATTACATCATTTAATGCTCCAACTGTATCAACTTCCATCATCTTGCCCCATTGATTTGCTTCTTTTAATATATGAAACAATTTCTTTTGAGGAACAAAAGGATCTACAGTTGTAGGATTAATTCTTCTTGGAAGTACCAGCAGGATGCCTCCCTCATATTCCATTAGATCAAAATACTTCAGCATCCCTGTGGATGACGGCATATAGCCATAAAAGTAATCTTCAAACCCATCTAAACTATAAATATTTGCCTTTGACACCCTTCTGTAGCGGAAAAGTTTTTCCTTGTCATACATCCTATAATGATGAAATAACTCTATTGCATCGTCGGTTCCAATGCTTCTCTTTATAAAGGGTATATCTCTATCTATGATGTCCTTCATCCTCTTTTTGATAGCTTGAATTCTATCATTGGTCAATGGTGTTTTACCAATATAATCACAATATAAGGCATTACTAATGGAATATTCTACTGCTACCTTTTCAATATTTTCAGAACCCATTTCAGCATAAATCGCCTTTAACATTACAAGAATTATTCCCCTAACATAGGTTTTGTGGCCAATGTTGTCAGCCGTTGTGACGAATTTAACTGTGCAATCCTTGACCACTGGCTTAAATAACTCTCTAAGCTTGTTATTAACAAAGGCCAATATAATATCATGCTTATATTCATTTTTATATTCCTTACTTATTTCTAAAAGGGATGTTCCAATAGGATATTCTTTAATAATCCCATTTATTTCCACTCTAACATTTGAAGCCATTTTGTCATCTCCTTTTCTACATTCTTTCTATATCTAATGATAACTTTCGATTCCTTGCTGAATTAATTTTAGTTTGTCTTTAATCTCTGTTTGTCTTAATCTTGCCTGCTCTGTATTCTCTGTTTGTAGTTTGTCATAAATATTATTATTTAGTTCCTTTTCCTTCTCTAGAAATTCATATAATATAGGATGTTTTTCCTCCAATAAAAGCTTACCGAAGTATACATCTATGTTCCTATCCATCTTATAGTCTTCACAGTTGTTAACTTCACTTCTGGGTACAGCTTTTATACAAACATAATATTTACCATCTTCCTTAAGCATATTCTCCTGGGTTATAAGAAATCCATATTCCTCTATGGTTAGTCTGACCTTATGAACTTCTGACTGGGGTTGCAGTATTAACTCCCTAACACTTGCTACAATATCCCTTCGCTCAGACAGTATTTTTACTATCAAAGCTCCTCCCATTCCAGCAATAACTATAGAATCAACTTCATTCTTCTCCAGTTTTTTTAATCCATCAGATTTTCTGACATCAATCTTATCAGCGTATCCGAATTTTATAATATTTTCTTTAGCCCTATCTAACGGCCCTTGATTGATATCCATAGCTATAACTTTTGGAGATATATTATTTTTTATTAAATAACAGGATATATAGGCGTGATCGCATCCAATATCCGCTACTTTATTTCCTCTAGTCACCATGCTTGCAACAGTTTGTAGTCTCTTAGAAATCTGCATCGTATCTCACTTCTATCTATTATTTTATATTAATTTTAAGAGCATTAAATTTATAATTATTAGCCTCCCATAATGGTATCATATGTTAGGATTAATTTCCATAGAAATTTATAATATCAAGTACAGCCAGCTTCCCTTGTAGATTTTACATCTCGGGAGTCGGGCACAATGCGAACAGAGTTCACATGCCTGAAGGATATTAGGATTGTATAGTAATTTCGGAGTGATTTCCTATATAATAAAAGGCTGCTGCAAAATTTATTGGATATATAGACACATACCCTTATATATTTTGCAGCAGCCCTTTTATACTTCTTATATAGTCTGCAACATTTTATATCATTTTACTCCAAATAGTCCTTTAACTTTCTACTTCTACTGGGATGTCTTAGTTTTCTAAGAGCTTTCGCCTCTATCTGACGAATACGCTCCCTAGTTACATTAAATTCCTTCCCTACTTCCTCCAGAGTACGGGCTCGTCCATCATCTAAGCCGAAACGGAGCCTTAATACCTTTTGCTCCCTCTCTGTTAAAGTTCCCAGTACCTCTACTAATTGCTCCTTTAATAGGGTAAATGCTGCCGCATCTGCAGGTACAGGAACATTATCATCCTGAATAAAATCACCTAGATGACTGTCCTCTTCCTCTCCTATAGGAGTTTCTAAGGAAACTGGTTCCTGGGATATCTTTTGAATCTCCCTTACCCGCTCTACTGGTATCTTCATTACCTCAGATATTTCTTCTGGACTAGGTTCTCTACCCAAATCCTGTAATAACTGTCTTTGTACCCGGGTTAATTTATTAATTGTCTCTACCATATGCACAGGTATACGTATAGTCCTAGCCTGATCTGCTATAGCTCTAGTTATAGCCTGTCTAATCCACCATGTGGCATAGGTACTAAACTTGAACCCTTTACGGAAATCAAATTTTTCAACAGCTTTAATCAGACCTAGATTCCCTTCTTGAATTAAATCTAAAAACAGCATACCTCTACCAACATATCTTTTTGCTATACTAACCACCAAACGCAAATTGGCCTCTGCTAACCTTTTTTTAGCATTTTCATCACCTTGCTCCATGGCTTTTGCCAATTCAATCTCCTCTTCAGCGGTAAGCAATGGAACTTTACCAATCTCTTTTAGATACATGCGAACAGGGTCTTCTATATTGATTCCTTCAGGAATGGATATATCTACAGTTTCGATATCTTCCTCTTCATCAATTATAATATCTTCATCCTCTTCTTCGCCAGTGAACCTAAGAACATCAACATTATGTTTTTCTAGGTACTCATATATCTTTTCTATACGATGAGGATCCAATTCCATATCAGCAAAAAAATCGTTTACCTCTTGATACTCCAAGACATTCTTCTTCTTTTCTGCAAATACTAACAAATCCTTAAGTCTTTCTAAAAACTTTGCACTAATCTCGTCCATAGACAATCCTTCCTTCTTAAACTCTTTTTATATTTTAACCATCAAATACCGAAATATGCAGTAAGCCGTAATACTAAAAGGCTCTTATGTCTACATTTTTCATTATTTCTGACTTTTCTTTGATAATTCTTTGAAGAAGCACAGTATCATTAGCTTCTATTGCTTTTAAGCTTTGCATATCCAAGCTATGTTCCTTTAATCTTATAATTGTATCCCTTAAAGCTTTCTTCATAGCCTCCGTATCTATTTGACCTCTCATAACAGTGGAGAATATATCTGCCACTTCAGATTGCTCCTCAGGACTTTCAAATCTATTAATAATCTTAGCTGGGATAACCTGATTTTCCTTTTCATATTGTTCAAATACCTGTCTAGCCACTTCTTTATATATGCCTTCATTAAAATCTTCCGGACCCAGTACCCCTTTAATTCTATCTATTAAGGAATTATCTTCAGCAATCCAAGTAAGCAAAAGCTTTTGGCATTTAATAATACCGTCCTCTGATTTCTTTTTGCTATTCCTTCTACTTTGCTTAAACTCATCTTTATTACTGATAGCTACAACCATTTGGGATCCAAATCTATTCACTAATCTTCTTAATTGCTCTATATCAATATTATAATTTTTAGCAACCGCTTCAATATAAATATTACGCTCAATCTCTTCCTGAAAACCAAGAAGCTTTTTTGCAACCTGATAAAAGAATTTAGTTTTTTGTTCAGGGTCACTGAGATTATATTCTTCTTTAATAATATCAATTTCAAAGAAAAAGCTATTTTTTGCCTTATCAATTCTCTTTTGAAATTCTTCCTTTCCCAATGCCTTTATAAAATCATCGGGATCCTTATAAGGCTTCATATCAATTATCTTAACTTCAAATCCTGCATCCTTTAAAATGGGAATTGCCCTAAGGGCTGCTCTCTTACCCGCATCGTCACTATCATAGGTTAGTAAGACCTGACGGGTAAATCGTTTAAGCAAATTGGCATGACGGGCAGTAAATGCCGTGCCCAATGAGGCAACCGTATTGGTAAATCCAGCTTGATGAAGGGCTATTACATCCATATATCCTTCACAAATCAGTAAGTAATCGGCCCTTGACAACTTAGCTAAATTAAGGCCATAGAGGTTAGCACTTTTGTCAAACAGCATAGTCTCAGGGGAGTTTAAATATTTGGGCATTCCATCGCCCATCACTCTTCCCCCAAATCCAATTACCCTATTATTGGTATCCATAATAGGAAATATTACTCTATTCCAAAACTTATCAGTCCCACCTTGTCTTTCATTAAGATTGATAAGACCGGATATCTTAAGAAAATCATCTTCATACCCTAGCCCCTTCAAATATCGGTATAAATCATCGCTATATTTATTAGCGTAACCTAAGCCAAATTTCTTAATAATTTCATCACTGATGCCCCGTTTTCTTAGATAGTTATATGCAGCTTGTCCATTTTTTGATTTTAATTGATAGAAAAAATATGTAGCAGCTTGCTTATTAATTTCTAAAAGTCTTCCCCGTAGATCTGCCTTTGCTCTTTCCTCCTTTGTATATTCTTGCTCTGGTAATTGTATTCCGGCTCGCTCTGCCAGATATTTGAGGGCTTCTACAAAGGTATAATTCTCATATTCCATAATGAATGTATATATATTACCCCCTGCACCACAACCAAAGCAGTGATACATCTGTTTTGAAGCACTGACAGAAAAAGACGGGGTCTTCTCATTATGGAAAGGGCATAAACCCATATAACTACTTCCCTTTTTCTGCAGCCTAATGTATGACCCAATTACATCTACTATATCATTTTCAGTCCTCACCTGTTCTACTAACTCTTCAGGATAATACATCTGTATACCTCACAATTCCACTGTTAATAAACACTCCAAGCTGCGGGAATCATTAACTCCTTAAATTTAGCAACCGCATAACGATCCGTCATACCAGCTATATAATCTACGATAGCTTGATATGCCGTTTCTTGTCTTTGCTCCATACGAAGCAAATATTCCTCCGGCAATTGATCCAGGTGTTTATCATAATATTCAAATAATAGTTCTAACAACCTTTCTGCCTGCTCCTCCTGTCCCTTTGCCCTATTATTGGTATATACACTCTTAAACATGTACTTACGCAAATCATACATGGCAGTCTCTATCTCCGGTGACATAAATATATCATTTTTGCCTTTACTATTGGAAACAATATCACGGATTAAGGTGTCCAAACGCTCCCCTAAACTATGCCCTAGAATATCAGTATATTCCTTAGGTATATCGTCTTCTGTGATAATTTTCCCTCTTATTGCATCATCTATATCATGATTGATATATGCAATCTTATCACAAATACGCACAATCTTCCCCTCCAGGGTGGCTGGTTTTCCAGATGTCTGATGATTCAGTATCCCATCTCTAACCTCTTTGGATAGATTTAAACCTCTACCATGATTTTCTAATACCTCCACAACACGGATACTTTGTAGATGATGTTTAAAACCTGTAGGAGAAATTCTATTCAGTGCCCGCTCTCCAGCATGACCAAAAGGGGTATGGCCTAAGTCATGTCCTAAAGCTATTGCTTCGGTTAAATCCTCATTAAGTCGCAGTGCTTTAGCAATAGTTCTTGATATCTGAGCAACCTCTAGGGTATGGGTCAACCTTGTTCGATAATGATCTCCTTCTGGTGCTAAAAAGACCTGTGTCTTATGTTTTAATCTTCTAAATGCTTTGGAGTGAAGGATTCTATCCCTATCCCTCTGGTATATGGGCCTAATATCACATGGTTTTTCATAAACATCTCTTCCTTTTGAACCATCAGAAAAAGAAGCATATGGACTTAAGTACTCATGCTCCCTTCTCTCTAATCTTTGCCGAATATTAGATATATGTTCCATAATATCACCATGCCTTTCTAGAAGACCTGAGAAAGTGAATAATTGCTTATACTACTAATATTCTACACCGTTTCCCTATTTCCTTTTTTTATTTTTGTTTTATTTAAGAAATTTTGAACATGAAGAACCAACGGTATAATATATTCAAAGCAGTATCCTAAAATTAGGAGACTATTCAAATGAAAATACTAAATCGTTGGTTCCTAAATAGATATATCATTTATATTACTGACTTAAATAAGAAATGTCAAATAAATAAAATCTTATCCGTCTAATTAATCATATCAATTCCAGTTTCTTTAATACATTGCTAAATTTATCCTGGTCTATTGGCTTGCCAGCATATGCATTACACCCCAATTCAAATGCTTTCGTTACATTCCTACCTCCATTCAATGCGGTAGTCATGATTATCTTGGCCCTCTTTTCCTCGGGAATCCCATGTTTATCTTCAATTTCCCGTATGGCCTTTAGGGCTTGATATCCATCCATCACAGGCATCATTATGTCAAGACAAACCAGCTCATAGCCTTGATTTTCCTCTAAAGCCATGGTGTAAGCTTCAATAACCTCGGCTCCATCCACGGTCACATCACATTCCCCATATTTTGATAGGAATCTAAGCATAAATTTTCTACTGGCAAAATCATCTTCTGCTATTAAAGTCCTCATCTTTAGATCCCTCCTCCTCTTTATCTATAAATAATCATAGATATTTTTCAAGAAAGTCATATAATATCTTCATCTCATCATCGGTACCTATAGTAATCCTTAAATAATTATCTATCCTAGGTAATTTAAAATACCGAACATATATATCATTTTTTCGTAGTTCCTCAAATAAAGTCTCAGCCGACATAGTTTTATGGGTGGCAAAGATAAAATTAGCCCCAGACTTAGGAAATGAGAAGCCTAATGAAGCTAATTTTACTTCCGCTTCATTTCTAGTGGATACTATTTTATTAATTCCCTCATTAAAATAAGCCCGATCCTTCACAGCCTCTATTCCTGTCACGATTGCAAGCTGATTCAAGGTATAGGAATTAAATGAATACTTCACATCATTTAGAGCCTTGATTAATACAGGATTACCGCAGGCATAGCCTATTCTCATTCCAGCCATAGAACGGGACTTTGAGAAGGTCTGAACTACCAATAAGTTTTCATACTTATGTATAAGTTCCATAGCAGATCTTCCTGCAAAATCAATGTAGGCTTCATCAATTATAACAATTGAATCTTGATTATATTTTATAATCTCTTCTATTACTGATAAGTCTTCGTAAATCGATGTAGGAGCATTGGGATTGGCAATTATTACACCACCGTTATCCCTTCGATAGTCTTCTGGTCTGATTCTAAACTCTTCATCTAAAGGTATTGTTTCATAAGGAACACGAAACAAGTCACACCATACAGGATAAAAAGAGTATGTTATATCAGGAAATAAGATAGGTTTGTCTGGCTGAAAAAAGGTCAAATAAGCCATAGCAAGAACATCATCAGAACCAACTCCAACAAATATTTGCTTCTGATCTAGCTTGTAATATTTAGCCAGTTCTTCAACCAGTGACTCTATTGTAGGGTCAGGATATAATCTTAGCCTATCAGTATTGAATTCTCTTAGAACCTTCCTTACCCCTGGCGCAGGTGGATAAGGATTTTCATTAGTATTTAATTTGATTATGTTTGACTTTTTAGGTTGCTCTCCTGGTACATAGGGGACAACTCTTCGTATATTTTTTTCCCACGCTCTCATAAACCATAATCCTCTGCTAACTTCTTAAATCCTGGAAGTGCTCTTTCTATCATATCATAATTTACACAATATGCAATTCTACAATATCCAGGACATCCGAAGGATGAACCGGGCACAATCAGAATATTGTACTTTTTAGCTGCGTTGCAGAAGGCTTTATCATCTTCTTCTAAAGCCTTTATAAATAAATAAAAAGCGCCTTGAGGTTTAACACATTGGTATCCATAGGATATGAGACTATTATATAATAATTCTCTATTGCGATTATATATGTCCAGATCAACCTTAGCATCCAGGCATTTAGCAACTGCCCTTTGGATTAATGATGGTGCATTGACAAAACCTAAGATTCTTGTTGCTACATTGGCGGCTGCCACAACATCCTTAAAGCTATCAATTTCATTGGGTATCACTAGATAGCCAATTCTTTCTCCTGGCAGGGATAGGGATTTACTATAGGAATAACCTACAATGGTATTTCTATAATATTTTGTTAGGTAGGGCACCTCTACACCATCATAAGCTAATTCACGATAGGGTTCATCTGATATTAAATATATGGAAGTCTTATACTCACCCTGTTTCTTCTCCAATATACTAGCCAGTGCTTTAATGGTTGCTTCAGAATAAATTACACCAGTGGGGTTATTAGGTGTATTAATTATAACCGCTTTGGTTTTAGCTGTTATTTTCTCCTCCACTTCCTCAAGATTTGGCTGAAAATCTACTGTATTGGGAGAAATCACAACCAGCTTTCCATCATAATTGCTTACATAATTACGGTACTCACCAAAAAAAGGAGCAAAGGTAATCACTTCATCTCCAGGATTTAGTAAAGTTTTAAGTATAACATTCAGCCCTCCTGCTGCTCCCACTGTCATAATAATATTACCGCTATTAAATGAGGTTTCGAATTTACTATTAATAGAAGTAGCAATTGACTCCCTTACATCTTCAAAACCGGAGTTATTCATATATCCATGTACCAGATTGGGATTTTCTTCATTAATAACTTGAAGCAGGGCTTCCTTTACCTCTTGAGGTGGTTCAACGCTGGGATTGCCCAAGCTAAAATCATAGACATTTTCGGCACCATGAATATCAGCTAAACGCTTTCCTTCTTCAAACATAGCCCTAATCACTGAACTACTTTTTACAAATTCCATCATCTTTTCTGAAATCATACTCTACCTCTTTTCCCTGTGGCATTTTCTATCAAAATTTCCTACTGCAACATCATAATCTATTAATAAGTCTATCGCAAACGAATATCCAAATAAGACTTAACCATCTCCACGCATTTATCAAAGCCTAATTTACTACTATTAAGGCACAGATCATAATTATTTACATCATTCCAGTCTCTACCTGTATAATACTTATAATATTCGGCCCTATGTTTATCAATTTTCTCTATTTGCCTAATTATATCTTTTCTTGAATTACCTGTCATATCCTGCAGTGTATCAACACAGGCCTCTAAGGGAGCATAGACAAATAGTTTTATTACATTCTTATGGTCTTTAAGAACAAAATCAGCACAGCGGCCAATTATAATGCAACTTTGGGTTTCTGCTAGTTCTTTAATAATTTTTGCTTGATAATTGAACAAATTATCATTGGAAACAAAATCATCACTATCCGGCGGAATTAACTCTCCTTTATAAACATTTCTGGCTATTTTAAATAGAAGACTTTTCTTTAGTTTCTCATCTGCCTTGGCAAATAACTCTTCATTAATACCGCTATCGTCGGACGCTAATCTTAATAATTCTCTGTCATAATAAGGAATATTCAATTGTTCCGATAACATTTTGCCAATAGTTCTACCCCCACTACCATATCCCCTGGCAATTGTAATAACATATTTGTCCATTTAATCACCCTTTCATTAAAGCCTAAATAAATCTAAATACAATATAATTAATGCACAGCATGCTCATGATATGAACCCAAAAAACTATTCACCTAAATAGGCTTTTTTAACAGATTCATTATTTAACAATTCATTAGCTTTACCTTCTAATACAATATTTCCAGTCTCAAGAACATATGCTCTATCAGCAATAGATAAAGCCTTCTTGGCATTTTGCTCCACAAGAAGTACTGTCGTACCACTTTTGCTGATACTTTGAATTATATCAAATACTTCCTCAACTAATATTGGTGATAATCCCATAGAAGGTTCATCCATTAAAATAATTTTAGGCTTAGACATAAGCGCCCTACCCATGGCGAGCATCTGCTGCTCTCCACCACTTAAAGTTCCAGCATACTGTCCCCTACGTTCTTTTAATCTGGGGAACCGTTCATATATGCTCTCTAGGGTTTCTTCTATTTCAGTTTTATCCTTCCTGGTAAATGCCCCCATTAGCAAATTCTCATATACAGTCAATTGGGAAAAAACATGTCTCCCCTCTGGTATATGAGCCATTCCTAGGGATACAATTCTATGTGCGGGTATTTTCTGCAAATCAGTACCCTCGTAAATCACTTCTCCACTTTTTGCTGTAATCAAACCGGTTATTGTATGCAATATGGTGGTCTTTCCAGCACCGTTAGCACCAATTAATGCAATAACTTCTCCTTGATTTACCTGAAAGGAAACATTCTTAATTGCCTGTATAACTCCATAATAAACCTGTAAATTCTTCACTTCCAGCATGGCCATATCCATACCTCCCATCATCAACTACATTATTTCACAATTAGCCACTATTCTCCAAGATATGCCTTTATTACCTCTGGATTATTCAGTACCTCCTGAGGGGTTCCATTGGCCAGTTTCTTACCAAAATTAAGTACAAATATTTTCTCACATATACCAGATACCAATTTCATATCATGTTCAATCAATAGAATAGTGACACCGTATTCTTTTCTAATTAAGGTAATAGCCTCCATCAATTCATCGGTTTCAGCTGGATTCATTCCGGCAGCTGGCTCATCTAAAAGCAGTAATTTAGGATTGGTAGCAAGAGCTCTTGCAATTTCCAGCTTACGCTGTTTTCCATATGGTAGATTAGATGAGAGTACATGGGCTTCATTCTCCATACCGAATACTTTCAGGATTTCCAATGCCTTTTCATTCATAATTTTCTCTGTCTTGAAGAAACTGGGCAAACGAAATATTCCAGAAAACGTCATGTACCTATGTTGATTATGAAGTCCCAGCTTAACATTATCTAAAACTGACAATTTTTTAAATAAACGAATATTTTGAAAAGTTCTTGCAATACCTGCTTGATTAATCTCCATGGTACTGCGGCCTGTGATATCCACTCCGTCTAATAAGATCTGACCTGCATTAGGCTTATATACACCTGTTAAAAGATTAAACACTGTTGTCTTACCTGCTCCATTGGGCCCAATTAAACCATATAATTCACCTTTATTAATGGTTATACTAAAAGAATCAACCGCATGTAGACCGCCAAAGGAGATACTTAAGTTTTTCACAGTTAACATTTCCATATACTTATGCCTCCTTTTTATCTTTCTTTAATTGGGCGTTTATGAAGCCTTTTATAGAATATTTCTTACGCCAAGCAATACATTTAGGATTCCAATTAAATATCATCATAACTATAAGTACTATGGCATATATTAACATACGGTAATTTTCCATAAATCGTAGGTATTCAGGAAGTAAGGTTAATATTACTGCTGCTATTATTGATCCAGTTATATTCCCCATTCCCCCCAGTACAACAAATACCAAGATCATAATAGACATATTATATCCAAAGTTCTTTTGTGTTGCTACTAAGGTAGAAATATTGTGGGAATATAGAGTACCAGCTACTCCCGCCAAACCAGCTGAGATTGCAAAAGCTAATAATTTATATTTTGTAATATGAATTCCCACGGACTCTGCTGCTATACGATTATCTCTAATTGCCATAATGGCACGGCCTGACCTTGAAGTAATTAAATTGGTTACAATAATATATGTTAAAATCAATAACACTACTGCAATAGTAAAGCTTGCATTTCTAGGTGTACCTGTAATGCCCCTGGGTCCACCTAAGATAATAGTTCCACCTTCCTCCAAGCCTAAAGAAATAGAATCCTCCGTTGAGAAATGAAATCCTCTGCTGTCCTTTCCTATATATAGAACATTCATTACATTCTTAATAATCTCACCAAAGGCCAAAGTTACAATAGCCAGGTAATCTCCTCGAAGCCTTAGTACAACCACTCCAATTAAGGCACCAAAAAGTGCAGCAGATATTGCACCAATAAGAATAGCCAAGGTAAATCTAAGGGCTGTATTGGGTATCGAGTCTATGGTTGTTTTTGAAAAAAAGGCACTGGAAAATGCTCCAATACACATAAAACCTGCATGACCAAGACTTAACTCCCCAAGGATACCTACAGTCAGATTAAGAGATACTGCCATAATCGAATAATAACAAAGGGGAACCAATAAGCCCTTCATTAAATTTGACATGGAACCAGTAGAAATCATAATTTGTCCAATTATATAAAAAAGAATAATAAAACCTACGGTTATAAATTTTGATTTTGCATAATTTTTTATATTTTTTAAAGAATTTGCCTTCATATTAATCACCATGCCTTTCGCTTTCTACACATAAATCCTTAATACTAAGGAATTATTTGTGTAATGCTTTTCTTCACACTTATTACACTTTTTCCTGAACTTGCTTACCAAGTATTCCAGTAGGTTTAACCAGAAGAACAATAATTAAAATCATAAATACTATTGCATCGGCAAGCTGTGACGAAATATAAGCACGACTTAATATCTCAATTACACCCAGCAGTATCCCACCAATCATCGCTCCAGGTATTGAGCCAATTCCTCCAAATACCGCTGCGACGAAGGCCTTAATACCAGGCATAGCACCTGAAGTAGAGGATAAACTAGGATATGCTGAAAACATAAGCGCACTGGCGATTGCTGCTAATGCCGAACCTATAGCAAAGGTAATAGCGATGGTTTTATTAACATTAACACCCATCAGAACAGCA
>JAAYPX010000034.1 GCA_012519565.1 Clostridiales bacterium
GATAGAATAATATTTACTCATGTTACATTACTCCTTTGTGTTTTTTATATTATTCTATCGTTAAAAGTTATAAAAGTCAACACATATTTATAAGTATTTATAAGGTTTTAACAACTGTTATTTACCCTCCCTATAAAAAGATTGTAATCAGCATATATTACAAACATAAAATTCCGGCAAGGAAATTAGATTGTATAAGTGCCAAAAAAGAATAAAGGTTAATAAAATTATTGTATCATTTTACGGCAAAAGATGCAATGTTATTTGGCTTACAAGGCAAATTTTGCATAGATATATAAAATTGAAATGTTAAAATTAATATATACAAAAAATTATAAAGTCAGAAGGGAAGAAATATGTGTGATAAATCAATTTAAGTCTAGTTCTATCATTAATCAGTATCTGAATTGTGAAAATGGATTGGAAATTGTTAATCAAAAATTAGAGTTATTAATAGATAACTTTAAGGATACGCTCTATGAAGATGATGATATTTTTATTAAAAATATGGAGAAAAACAACTTAGGTGGAGACGATCTAGCTAGATATCGTCATTGGGAATGGCCACAAGGGGTTGGGTTATTTGGACTTTGGAAGATGTTCGAAGTTACCAAGGAGAAAAAGTATTTAGATTTAATAACTAGATATTATGATGAACAATTAGAACTGGGACTTCCTACTAAGAATGTCAATACTACAGCTCCCTTGCTTACCTTGGCGCATTTATATGAATATACAAGGGAGGAGAAATATAAGGAGATATGTATTGAATGGGCTCAGTGGCTAGTAGATGGCTTACCCAAGACTAAAGAAGGTGGTTTCCAACATTTAACTTCAGATACTTTTAATGAAGATGAACTTTGGGTGGATACATTATTTATGACAGTTCTGTTCCTAGCTAAAATGGGGAGTATTTTAGATAAAGAGGAATGGATAGATGAAGCTAAATATCAGTTTTTACTACATATAAAATATCTCACAGATAGAAAAAGTGGTCTATGGTTCCATGGATGGACATTTCAGGGGAATCATAATTTTGCAGAAGCTCTTTGGGGTAGAGGTAATTGCTGGATAACAACAGCAATACCTGAGTTTCTAAGTGTTGTTAAATGTGAAGCTAGTATGGAGAGATTTTTAATTGAGGCATTAAAGAGACAAGTAGATACTTTAGTTCAATGCCAAAATTCATCTGGAATGTGGCATACTTTGCTGGATGATTCAACTTCCTATCTTGAAGCCAGTGCAACCTGTGGTATAGCCTATGGAATCTTAAAAGCCTCTAATATGAACCTAATAGGTAGCCACTATAAAGACTATGCTTACAAAGCTTTAAAGCCTATTTTGGAATGTATAGATGAGAAGGGGCATGTAAGTCAGGTGTCTTATGGTACATATATGGGAAGGGAAAGTAAACAGTACTACAAGGAAGTGGAATTAAGGCCTATGCCCTATGGTCAAGCATTGGCGATACTGTTCATGCTGGAGGTATTAAAATAATTAAAAACATTTGAAATAATTTGTTCTAGTTAGTTACTCTCTTACCTAAACATGTACTAAGGATACAGAACTGAGTAAATGTTTAGGTGGAGAGTTCTAAATAAATTAAAGGTTATATTAGGTTTTAACCTAATATAACAAATCAAGGAGGATGTTTCAATGAGGAAAAGGGTTGTAGCGTTACTATGTATTATGGCTATGACAATCGGACTGTTATCTGGTTGTGGAGCAGGCAAAACAGAAGACACAGGCAATCAAAATACTCCAACGAAAACTGAAACTAACAAAGGTGAAACAAAAGATAATGAAAGTGATAAAAAGACTGATGCGAAACCTACGGCGGCACCGGATAGTAAGACTGGCAGTGATGCGACTTTTAAGGAAGCGCCTATGCTGGCTGAACTAGTAAGTGCTGGCAAAATACCTGAGGTAGCCGACCGTTTACCAGCTGCAGAAGATGTCATGGTAGAATATACAGATAGTATAGGGACCTATGGAGAAGCCATGAATTTTACTTACAATGGTAAGGGTAGTCAATGGTGGTATGGTAAAGTTACTGAAGAAGGTCTATTTAGATTTAAAGTAGACGGTACTATTGAGCCCAATGTAGCTAAAGGTTTTGATGTCAACGATGATGCCACAGAATACATTATCTACTTAAGAAAAGGTATGAAGTGGTCTGATGGTGTAGAGTTTACAGCAGAGGATGTTATTTTCTTCTATGAAGAAATGTGTAAGAAAGAAACCTTTGGTAAGAGTCTTTGGGATTGCTTTAAGGTAGCTGACACTAATGGAAATGAAACTATAGCAGAATTTGAAAAAGTTGATGATTACACTGTTAAGGTTACCTTCCAGAATTCAAAGCCCACATTTTTAGAAGAAGTAGCTGTTAATGGTAAATGGTTATTTGCGCCAGCCCACTGGTATAAAGAGATTTTACCTGATTTTATAGGGGAAGAGGCAGCGGAGAAGAAAGCTAAGGAAATGGGTTACTCAGATGTGGTGGCCATGGGTAAGGAAACAGGATATTACTACTGGAATGTTCCTGGAAGACCTACCTTACGTCCTTGGATTGTAACTGCTGAAGGACCTAATAATGATTGTGATGGGGAATATTTTGTAATGAAGAGAAATCCATATTATTGGAAGGTAGATGAAGAAGGGCAACAACTTCCATATGTGGATGAATTAAGATTTGTTAGAATATCAGATCCTCAACAGGCCCTCTTAAAAGTTTTAGATGGTTCTACTGATATTGCTAGCGTTGGTCATACAGATTATGATGTTTTAATAGAAAATCAGGCAAGGGGTGGATATGAGCTAATCGAATGGTCAGGTACATCCTGGGCAGATTTAGCATCCCAGTTACATTTAAATCAGACTGTTAAAGATGAGAAGAAGAGAGAATTATTCCAAAATCCAGACTTTAGAAAGGCCCTATCTATTGCAGTGGACCGTGAGGAGTATACTGAGATCTTATCCGATGGTTTTGCGAAAGGGCAGCAGGCATCGCCTCCTAAGGGAAGTCTTGGTTATAGTGAAGAATGGGCTAACAAATGGACAGAGTATGATCCTGAGGGAGCAAAGCAATTATTAGAATCTTGCGGCTTAGTAATGGGATCTGATGGATACTATGACTTTGCTGATGGAACAGATTTTGTTCTTAATCTACAGACATTCTCAGCAGCGTCTGATATGGGAGCAGATAAATCTGCAGAACTTCTGATGATGTATTTTGACAAGGTTGGTATTAAAACAACTTATAAGCCAGTGGATCGTTCTGTGCTAGATAATATGACAATCAGTAATGACCATGAGGCTATTATTTACCCTGTGGCAGGAGCAGGTGGCTTTAGTATCATTCTAAGACCGGATACCCTGGTACCTGTAAGAAACTATGCCCCTTGGTATGGAGCAATTGGTGATTGGTACACATCTGGTGGAACAGAAGGAATTGCACCTACTGGTGATTTATTGAAATTATGTAACTTATTCGATGAGCTTAAGGCTGCAATTACTATGGAGGAAAAAGAAGCAATTGCCTTGGAGATGCTTAAATTACATGAGGATAATATTTGGGTAATTGGGTATGCAGAATCATTACCACTACTTATAGCAAAAGATGCTAAGATTAAGAATTTCCCTGAAGCCTCTATATTCTGTGATGAGTTTAGAGATTTCGGTATAGCGCATTTCCAGACTCTATATTTTGCAGAATAACTAAATCCAAAATCTTGGGTTTAACACACTTCCTGAAAGTGATTAAAACAAGTCACTTTCAGGAAATAAATTAGAAAGGACGGATAAGCAAACGTGAAAAGTTTCGTCTTAAAAAGATTATTAATGTTTATTCCCACTGTTCTGCTTCTATCAATGGCTGTGTTTTTTGTTATCCAATTGCCACCTGGGGATTATGTAACCAGCTATGTATCAAGGATGTCTGCTGAAGGTGAAGTTTTTACCAAAGAAGATATTGCTAGACTGCGGGAGCAGTATGGGCTGGATAAACCATGGTACGGTCAATATATTAATTGGATGAAAGGAATAATCACCAAAGGTGACTTTGGTTATTCTTTCTCTTATTCAAGACCGGTTTGGAGCGTTATTATGGACCGTCTGCCATTAACTATTATAGTAACCTTATTTATAATGCTATTTACATATCTTGTCTCTATACCTATAGGCATATATAGTTCACTCCATCAGTATTCTGTTGGGGACTATATTGTATCTGTTATTGGATTTCTTGGAATGGCTACTCCTAATTTCTTATTAGCCATAGTTCTTATGTTTGCCTCCTTTAAGCTAACGGGTAATCCCTTGATTGGTTTATTCTCTGAAGAAATGCTACGGGAAGGTGTTAATTTATCCAATATAGGACAGTTTTTTAAACACATGATAATACCTACGATTGTAATAGGGACATCAGGAACTTGTGGAATCATTCGTACAGTAAGGGCACAGATGCTTGATGAAGTTACAAAACAATATGTGCTGACTGCTAGGGCCAAAGGAGTTAGTGAAAAAGTAATTATATATAAATATTGTCTTAGAGCTGCGCTTAATCCAGTTGTTAGTGGTCTTGCAGGTTCTCTTTCAAGTATTTTTTCGGGTTCTACTATCTCTGCCATAGTTATGAACATGGCGATACAAGGTCCTGTTTTGTATCAAGCTTTGCGGTATCAGGACATGTACTTGGCTGGAACTATTCTACTGGTCCAGGGAATATTAGTTGTAGTGGGAACTTTACTTTCTGATATTGTCTTGGCCTGGTTGGATCCAAGAATTCGTTATGCAGAGAGGAGTTAGTATTATGGCTTTATTTAAGAAGAAAAAACCTGTGGATAATGAAGAATATTACCTTGCTTCTCAGTGGTCCCTAATGGCCAAAAAATTAAAACAGCATAAATTAGCTATATTTAGTTTATGGGTTTTGGGGATTATGTATTTCCTTGCTTTATTTGGTAATTTTATTGCACCATCAAACTTAACTGCATACAATTCTAAAATCATGAATGCACCACCAACGAGAATACATATGTTTCATGAGGGGAAATTTGTTGGACCTTTTGTATATGGAATAGAAATGGAAAGAGATCCGGTTACAAAAAGGAAAGTCTATACTGAAGATAAAGATGAAGTATATAAGATAAAGTGGTTTACTCGAGGGGTAGAATATAAATTATTTGGTCTGTTCAAAACAGACAGGCACTTATTTGGAGTAGAAGAAGGAGGGCATATCCTGTTATTTGGAGCCGATTCCATGGGGCGGGATTTGTTCTCAAGGATGATTTTAGGAAGTCAGGTATCATTGACTGTTCCATTTGCCGGAACCTTATTAAGTTTTATATTAGGTATAATATTTGGAGGTATATCAGGGTATTTTGGAGGATTGGTAGATACCGTTATACAAAGAGTAATAGAAGTGCTATCATCACTTCCTTCTATACCGCTATGGATGGCATTATCTGCCGCAATACCAGCGGACATACCAGTAGTTAGGGTATATCTATACATAACCATTATTATATCATTTATCTCCTGGACGGGATTGGCAAGAATTGTCCGTGGTAAGTTTATATCTTTAAGAAAAGAAGATTACGTTATGGCTGCCAAGATTGCAGGGGTCAGTAACTTTAAGATAATAATTAAGCATCTTGTTCCTGGATTTATGAGTTACCTTATTGTTAGTTTGACGCTGGGTATTCCAGGTATGATTCTTGGAGAAACTTCCATGAGCTTCTTGGGCTTAGGAATTCGTTCACCGGCTACCAGTTGGGGAGTGTTGCTACAGGAAGCACAAGAGATTACCAGTATAGCAATATATCCTTGGCGTCTAATACCTCTGGTTGCTGTTGTTATAACAGTGCTTGCATTTAACTTCTTGGGGGATGGATTACGGGATGCAGCGGACCCTTATAAATAGAAAGGTAGGAAGATATGGACGATAAGGCGACCATTATTCAGGTAAATGATCTTAAAATAAATATCAAAATTGATGAAGGTACTTTAACAGCTGTTCGTGGAGTATCCTTTGATATTAAAGAGGGTGAAACCTTAGGTCTGGTTGGAGAATCTGGCTGTGGTAAATCTCTCACCTGTAAAGCAATACTAGGAATTAATGAGAAAAAATGTACTTCAGAGGGTGAAATCATCTTTAATAGTGATGCTCAAGGTCAGGTTGATCTGTTAAAATTACCGCCCAAAGGAAAAGAGATTAGAGATATTAGGGGAAAGCAAATATCTATGATTTTTCAAGAACCTATGGTGGCTTTCTCGCCTATGTATACCATAGGTAATCAGATCAATGAATGTACTAGATTACATATAACCAAAGATAAAGTTAAGTCCAAGGAAATAACCCTTGAGATGATGAAAAAAGTAGGTATAGCCAATGCCGAAAAACGATATAATCAGTTCCCCCATGAGTTTTCAGGTGGAATGCTCCAGAGGGCTTTAATAGCCATGGCGCTGGTATGTAGACCAAAGCTTTTAATCGCAGATGAACCAACGACGGCCCTAGATGTTACTATTCAAGCTCAGATATTGGAGCTGATTAAAGAATTGCAGAAGGAATTGAATATGTCCGTGCTATTTATTACCCATGATCTGGGTACTGTGGCCAAGATGTGTGATAGAGTGGCAGTTATGTATCTGGGTAAAATCGTTGAGGTGGCCCCGGTTTATGATATATTTGCTAATCCACAACATCCCTATACCCAGGGGCTAATTGGTTCCGTACATAAGATAGGAGCTAAAAAGAAGGATAGGTTATTTTCCATTGAAGGAACAGTTCCTCTGGCACTTAATCTTCCACCCGGATGTGGATTTTATGATAGATGCCATAGACGAATTGAAGGGGTATGTAATGCTAAGGATCCTGAATTAAAAGAAAATGGCTTAAATCATTATACCGCTTGTTTCTATAATGAAAGTTTGAAGGAGGGAAAAGAAATTGAGTGAAGTTATACTTGATATAAGAAATCTTTATAAAGAATTTACCTCCAAAAAAATAAGTGTTAAGGCGGTTTCAGATATTAGTTTTACGGTTAATAAAGGTGAAACTGTTGGTATAGTAGGGGAATCAGGTTGTGGAAAGACCACCATGGGCAGATGCATTGTTAGAGGAATATCAGCAACCTCTGGATCTGTAATATATACAGCAAAAGATGGCACAGAATATGATTTTCTAAATATAGATAAAAAGACTTTAAAGAAAATCCGCAAAGAGATACAAATGATATTTCAAGATCCATATTCATCTCTGGATCCCAGAATGACAGTATTAGATATTATTGAGGAACCTTTAAAGGCTAATTATCCTAAGATGCCCAAGTCAGAAATGGAAGAAAGGGCAAAGGATATAGCAGCAAAGGTTGGACTTAATCCCAGCTATCTTAAGAGATATCCCCATGCCTTCTCAGGGGGACAGCGGCAAAGGATAGGTGTAGCAAGGGCTTTGGTTTTGGAACCTCAAGTTGTTGTGTGTGACGAAGCTGTATCGGCTCTGGATGTATCTATACAAGCACAGGTTATTAATCTATTAAAAGATTTACAGAGGGAAATGGACTTAACTTATATTTTTATAAGTCACGATTTGTCAGTGGTTGAACATATATCCGATAAAGTTGGAGTTATGTATCTGGGCAAAATGGTTGAAATGGCTGAAACCGAAGAGATGTTTTCTAATCCGAAACATCCTTACACAGAAGCACTTCTATCAGCGGTTCCAGTGGCTGATCCTACAATTAAGATGGAAAGAATACCGCTTCTGGGAGAACTGCCCAATCCTGCCAATCCTCCCAGTGGATGTTATTACCACGAGAGATGTCGCTACTGTATAGAAAAATGCTGGCAGGTAGCTCCAGAGTTTAGAGAAATAGCTCCCAATCATAGGGTGGCATGTCACAGGGCTGATGAACTGAAACTTAATGGTTTCTCCTATGATAAATAAAGGGTTTTAGAAAGGAAATTTACATTATGGAAAAGAAATTAATTATTTTTATTGATAGTGGTGACACTATTATTGATGAAGGCACTGAGATTCGTGATGAAAACGGTATTGTAATTCATGCAGAACTAATTGAAGGGGCTGGTGAGACTTTAAAGGCCCTTTATGATGCTGGATATACCATAGCATTGGTGGCAGATGGAGAGGTCCAGTCTTTTACCAATGTATATGAACAGAATGGCCTGGGATATTGCTTTAAGACAAGGACAATCTCTGAGGCTGTGGGTATGCAGAAGCCAGCAAGAATTATGTTTGAAGATGCCATGGAGAAGAATAATCTAAAGGACGAAGATAAAAAGCGCATTGTAATGGTTGGTAATAATGTGAAAAAGGATATTGCAGGGGCCAATCAGTTTGGCATAACCTCGATTTTGCTGGATTGGTCACCGAGATATGATATGAATCCTGCGTCACCTGAACAAATTCCAGATTATATTATTCATAAACCAGCTGAATTACTGCCTTTGATAGAAAAGTTAAATAATGACTTGCAGTAGTAGATAAGTAACCCCCTACCTTTTCATTGATTAGGTAGGGGGTTACTTTTCAATGTCCACACTTATGTTCATAAGAAGCCTTAACCTATCCATCCGCCGTCTAAAGTGATTACTTGACCAGTAAGGTAGTCATTATAGGTTGCTATTTGATATACCAGATTGGCTACTTCATCAGCTCTACCTAGGCGGTTGGCAGGTATTTCATTGATTAAATCTCCTAATTCATCCTTGCTAAGAAATTGATTCATCTCAGTAGCAATGGCGCCGCAGGCAATGGCATTTACTTGGATATTGCTGGGGGCCAGTTCCTTGGCAAGGGCCTTGGTAAAAGAATTGACACCTCCTTTTGATGCTGAGTAGGCTACTTCACAGGAAGCACCTACATTACCCCATACAGAGGATATATTTATAATTTTACCGGATTTTCTTTTAATCATTTCAGGTGCTATAACTGAGCAGCAATTAAATACAGAAGTAAGGTTAGTTCTGATGACTTTATTCCAGTCTAAGATAGACATGTCAGTAAAAAGCCCTATATGGGATATACCTGCGTTATTAACTAGAACATCTATGGAACCAAAAGTATTTATTGCCTGTTTATATAATTCTTGTACCACATCATAATCGCCAACATCACCAACAAAAGCCAGACAAGGGACCTGATAGGCTTCAATCTGAGCTTTCAAATCCAGAAGTAAATCTTTTTGTTTCACGCAATTTATTATTATATTATAACCTTCCTGGGCGAAGCGAATAGCTATAGCTTTACCGATTCCCCTGGAGGAACCAGTTACTAATATGGTTTTCTTACTCATATCCATTCCTCACTTTATGATATAGCATTAATAACATCTGTTGCCACTAACTCACGACTTAAATCACGGGAATGCCTGGCAACCCTTTAAAAACTCACAAGATCTTTTTTCATAAAATACTCATTTACTCAAAGGCAATTGCACATATATCCTTGTTATGTTATAATCAGTTCTCGGTTAAAATTTATATTTAATTTTATCATATTTTAAATTCTGTGCAATACTGGTAAAAGCATTGGTGGCATATAGGCATAAAAAAATAATAAATGAGTAACTTAATTATTAATAATTGCATATGATTTCATAGCTTTTGGGAAAGGCATGGTTTATTTATCGTGATTACAAACATAAAGAAAAGTAAAAAATATTTAATATTTAAAAAATATATGAGTATTATTATCGGTGCTGCCCTAATGGCTCTATCGGTAAACTTGGTATATGAACCTTTAGATATGGTTACCGGTGGAGTTTCTGGACTTGCTATAGTAGTAAAGAGATTAACAGAGCGGTTTATTAATGGGGGGATACCCATATGGCTATTTAATATAATGTGTAATGTGCCACTATTTATAGCAACTATATTAATTAAAGGTAAAAAGTTTCTTTTTACGACTTTTGTAGGTACAAGCTCATATATTCTAGCCCTTTATTTAATACCGATTTTTAATTTTAATTTTGATGATATATTGCTGGCATCAATTTGTGGTGGAGTTTTGGGAGGCGTCGGTTTAGGTCTAGTATTTTCGGAATCCTCATCCACTGGTGGAACGGACCTATTGGCTTCTTTGATACAAGGTTACAAAAAACATTTGTCTGTACCACAGATATTAAATGTTATTGATGCCTTAATTATAGTTGCTGGTGCACTCGTGTTTGGATTGGGGAATGCTCTATACGCTATTATAGCTGTATATATTACGTCAAAAATTTCTGATAACATCTTAGAGGGATTAAAATTTGCTAAGGCTGCTTATATTATCTCAGATATGTATGATCAGATAGCCAATGAGATTATGCATCAACTGGATCGTGGAGTAACTGGCGTCTATGCCCAAGGTATGTATTCAAATCAGGAAAGAAAGATGCTTTTTTGCGTAGTGTCTAAAAAAGAGATAGTTAAAATAATAGAAATAGCACAAAAAATTGATCCCAGATCCTTTGTCATAATCAGTGATGTCCGGGAAGTTATGGGAGAAGGGTTTATTGAATATAGACAGTAAATAAAGAAATATAGCCTTTTATTATCGGTAAAAGCACTTATTTTAAAATTGGCTGTACAAATTACACAAAAGCGAAAAAATGAATTTGTTTATTTGGGATATGGTGTAAAAATGCGAAATGGTGTATTATTATAGCATAGTATTAGTACAAGATTATATGATGTAGAATATTTTAGGAGGATATAAAATGGCAAGTTTATCTTTAAAGAACATTAGCAAGACATATCCCAACGGATTTGTCGCAGTTAGAGATTTCAATCTTGAGGTAGCTGATAGAGAGTTTATCATTTTCGTAGGACCATCTGGTTGTGGTAAATCAACTACTCTACGTATGATAGCAGGTCTTGAAGAAATTACACAAGGTGAATTATGGATTGGCGATAAATTGATGAATGACGTTGAGCCAAAGGATAGGGATATAGCGATGGTATTCCAGAACTATGCTCTTTATCCACATATGTCCGTTTATGATAATATGGCTTTTGGTCTTAAATTACGTAAAGTTCCAAAGGATCAAATTGATAAATTAGTACATGAGGCAGCTAAAATTCTTAGTATCGAACCTTTATTAGATCGTAAACCTAAGGCCCTATCTGGTGGTCAGAGACAGCGTGTTGCTATGGGTCGTGCTATCGTTCGTAAACCAAAAGTATTCCTAATGGATGAGCCTTTATCTAACTTGGATGCTAAGCTGAGAGTTCAAATGCGTATTGAGATTTCTAAGCTTCATCAAAGATTACAGACAACAATTATTTACGTTACTCACGACCAGACAGAGGCTATGACACTTGGAACTAGAATCGTTGTTATGAAAGATGGTTTAATTCAACAGGTAGATACACCTCAAAACCTATATGATAGACCTCAGAATCTATTCGTAGCAGGTTTCATGGGATCTCCTCAGATGAACTTCATCGATGCTACTATCGAGAAGAGAGGTTCCGATGTATATGTAGTGTTTGGTTCAAATGCTCTTAAACTTCCTGAA
>JAAYPX010000250.1 GCA_012519565.1 Clostridiales bacterium
ACTGCTGGCACCACATTTCGCATGAAGAATTTAGAGCAGGAGTTATCTGAGATTCTAAATATAGCTATGGAATATGATTATGAAGAACTGAAGAAGCGTCATATATGTGATTATCAGAGATTATATAAGAGAGTATCCTTTGATCTTGAAGGTATAGAAGAGTATGATAATTTGCCTACCAATATACGTCTTAAGAATGCCTCAGAAGGTACAGTTGATAAGGGGTTATCTAAGCTGTATTTTGATTTTGGAAGATATTTGCTGATATCCAGTAGCAGGCAGGGAAGTTTACCAGCCAACCTACAAGGTATATGGAATAAGGATATGAAACCATCTTGGGATTCTAAGTATACCATTAATATCAATACTCAGATGAACTATTGGCCGGCAGAGATCTGTAACCTATCGGAATGTCATATGCCACTGTTTGAGCATATTAAGAGGATGGTGCCCAATGGCAGGGTAACTGCTAGGAAGATGTATGGTTGTAGGGGCTTTGTTGCCCATCATAATACAGATATCTGGGGTGATACTGCTGTACAGGATCACTGGATACCAGGTTCCTATTGGGTTATGGGAGCAGCCTGGCTGTGTACCCATATCTGGACCCATTACGAATATACTTTAGATAAGGAGTTCCTTGCGGAATATTTCCCCATTATGAGGGAGGCAGCAGTATTTTTCCTAGACTTTCTCATTGAAGATGGTGGATATCTTAAGACCTGCCCTTCCGTATCCCCAGAGAATACCTTTATATTACCCAATGGTGAAAGGGGAGCTAACACTGCAGGAGTAACCATGGATAATCAGATACTAAGGGATCTATTTTCCCAGTGTATCAAGGCTGCTGAGATTCTCGATATAGAAGATGAGATTAACGGGCAGTTTAAGAGTACCATGGACCGTCTGGTTCCAACTCAGATAGGTAAGTACGGACAGATTATGGAGTGGCCAGAGGATTATGAAGAAGCCCAGCCAGGTCATAGACACATCTCCCATTTATATGGAATACATCCATCTGATCAGATAACCATGGATGGGACTCCAGAATTAGCGGAGGCCGCCCGGGTTACCCTTGAGAGAAGACTAGCCCATGGCGGTGGCCATACCGGTTGGAGCCGTGCTTGGATTATTAATCATTATGCGAAGCTTTGGGACGGTGAGAAGGCTTACGAGAACTTAGAAGCCTTACTAGCTAAATCAACCCTGCCAAATATGTTTGACAATCATCCACCCTTTCAGATTGATGGTAACTTTGGAGGTACCGCTGGCATTGCCGAGATGCTTGTCCAAAGTAATAGTCAACGTATCGTTCTTCTTCCAGCTCTGCCTAAGGCTTGGAACACTGGCTCCATTAAGGGATTATGTGTAAGAGGTGGCGCAGAGATTGATTTATCCTGGCAGGATGGTAAGTTGGCTAGCTGTATTATAAAAGCAAGATCGGACATTTCAACCAATGTAGTTTATAAGGATAAGAAGGTCCATATAGCAATGAGAAGCGGGGAGGAAAAAGAGGTTAAAGCATTATTTAAATAATGGCAAATAACTATAAATACAATACTAAGATTATAATATAGTTATTGGTATGGTTAAGGAGCTGTCCACTAAGTTGAATTGCTCCCTGTCAAGTAGACAAGTGTAATAACAAAAACTTGTCACTTAGAAGGGAGCATATCGTCTTAATGGACAGCTCCTTTTAGCTTCGTCCAGCATAGGTCCAATCTAAGGGGTGAAAGTCGCAAAAGTGCCTATGGGGGAAGGTTATAAGTGTAATTATATTAGTATTTATAGGCAAAAATCCCCATATCACAAGATTGACATGAATTAGTAAATGCTGTAAAATATATACAAGACATAAGCCTTTTAAATAAAGGGTTATTTGTCCAAATAAAAAATAGGAGGTAAAATAGTTATGAAGAGTATCAGACGTCTAATAACCAGTATTTTATGTGTACTTATGGCCTTGGTATTGACCTTGTCTGGACCTGCAGTGATACCTACCAGTGCTGCTACAACAGTAGCACATAATTTTACCACCAGCGGAAAAAATAGTTCTTTCTTTACCATTGTG
>JAAYPX010000251.1 GCA_012519565.1 Clostridiales bacterium
TATGACATATTAAAGAAGATATCTGATGATTTAAATAATATGAGTTATATTAAAACGACTGGTATAAAGGCTGCCATAGGTGTTGGACACTCTATATCAGATCCGGCTGATATACATTCTTCTTACGTTAATGCAGTTCAGGCGGTAAAGCATAGTTTTTACAGAGGTTTTGGCAAACTTTATACATCACCAGTTCAATATCAAAAATTATATGAAAAGGAACAATATTACAAGGATAAGTTTCTAAATAGTATTCCAGAGGATATTGAAGCGGCAGAGATGATTTTGAAAGAGATGTATGATCATATTACATCCATTTCGAACATCGAGCCCCTGTCCATAAAAAAAATAATGATAGATCTTTTTATTCAATCAACCCATATTGCCAGCAGCCTGGTTCAATCAGAATCCGACATAAGAGATAGAATACCAGATCTGATCAAGCAAATGGAATCTGCAAAAACTTTTAAGTCGCTGAGTACAATCTTTACAGATCATATTCGCCTGATTTTTAAAGAATCCCCGTATACAGGAGTTTCCAATAAAAAATCTCAGCAAGTGATTCAATATATAGTTGATAATTATTCTGACCCTACACTTTCTATAAAAATGATAGCAGATAAGTTGTATATGAACCAAAATTATCTTTGCACGTTATTTAAGAAAAATACAGGTAAAACAATTAATGACTATATCAACGAGTATCGGGTGATAAAAGCTAAATTGCTTTTATCAGACAGCTCTGCAAAGATTTATGAAGTTGCAGAAAAGACTGGTTTTAGTGATCCGAATTATTTCTCAACGATTTTCAAAAAGCATACTGGTTTAAATCCTACCAAATTTGTAAACACATCATACAAACCGTCAAATGAATAGGAAGGTGAATAAATGTTCTCCCGATTTTACAGATCTATAATCCATAATAAACTGTTGTTCAGTCTTCGGAATAAAATATTATTATGATCGGCAGTAATGATTTAGATATTACCGGAATTACAGGTGACGGAAATAAAGTACCCGTATTTGTAAAAGGAAATTGGGTGTAGATTCAATTTAGTTGATTAAAACATGCTGATATCAAAAGGGCTGCAAAAGTTTATTTTACAGCCTTAATCGGCCTGCTCCTTGACTTAACCTAAATTTATGTTAACATTAGAACAGATGTTTAAATAAATAACGTCATCTCCGAATTCCCAAAAGAAACGGGGGACCCATTATCAAGGGGTGAATCCTAATCATCAGGTAGGGCAACTTGGGTGTCCGAATCCGTCAGCTAACCTCGTAGGAGTTGTCCAAGCGTATTGAATAAGTCGCAAGGCTTAACCATGCGCTTTTTGCGATGGTAAAAACTACCAAACGGGTTGTGCAAAACCTTTTTGGTTCATTACTTGACTACTACTACATGATGGGGTGATCTTTTTTGAAAAAATGGTGGCACCGTGTGCGCGGTGATGTGTTGGGTGGAGCTACTGCAGCGATTGTTGCTCTTCCTCTTGCCCTTGCATTTGGAATCGCCAGTGGTGCAGGCGCATTAGCAGGTTTATATGCGTCTATTTTTGGCGGTCTGACCGCAGCTGTTTTTGGAGGCTGTGGTGTTCAGATCAGCGGACCTACCGGTGCTATGACGGTGGTACTGGTGGGTGTGGCCAGTCAATATGGAATTGGTGGTATGCTTCTGGCGGGTGTACTGGCAGGTGTTATGCAGGTTATTTTTGGATTGCTTCGCTTGGGCAGATTTGTTAAATACCTGCCTCAACCAGTAATCGCGGGATTTACGAATGGGATTTCGATTTTATTTTTTTTAGCAGCCATTGGGGATGCACGGGAAACGGTTTCTATTACTTTGATTACTACTTTGGTGATTATTATTGCAATACGCTTCTTTGAGAAGGTACCAGAATCACTGTTTGGCCTTGCTGCAGGACTTATTGCCAATGAATTGTTCATTCATAGCCCGAAAGTTGTGGGTGATCTCGTCTTTCACATGCCTAAACTGACACTGAATACAATGCCTTTTAATGAAATCGGACATCTGTTGGTGCCAGCGTTTACAATTTGTCTTTTAGGAAGCATTTCAGCGTTGCTTTCAGCAGAGGTTACCGATGGACTTATTGGTGCTCGCCATAACAGCAACCAAGAGCTCATAGGCCAGGGATTAGGGAATATTGTATCATCAGTGATAGGCGGTATACCTATATCCGGAGCAGTTGCACGATCAGGAATTAATGTGCATAGCGGAGGGCGTACAAAGCTTTCCAGTATTCTTCATTCTATCTTCCTAATGCTTATGATTTTGCTTCTTGGCCCTGTTGTTAGGCGTATACCTTTAGCTTCATTGGCAGCCATCCTCATAGTCGCTTCAGTTCGCACAGCCGATTGGAAAAGCTTAAAGCAAATTCCCGGTGCCAGATGGAGCTATGGCGCGATTATGATAATTACTACCATATTGACAGTGGCGAAGGATCTGACAGTTGCTGTGGCAGTAGGTGTTGTTCTGTCGGGCATTGTTGTGTTAGTCGAACTGACATCTTCACCACACGGAAAAATAGTCGGTGAACATAATGTTAAGGCTTCAGTATTATCCGTTCATCCTGATGTTGAAATTATCGCTTTCCATGGGCCTTTGTTTTTTGTAGGGGCAGAGAATGTGAGGCGTTGTATAGGAGAGATATCTGAAAAGCCCATCCTTGTTTTGGATTTATCTGAAGTATCGGTTATGGATGAGACCGGAGCACTGGCTTTCCGGAATCTTGTTCAGCGATTGCAGAAGGAAGGCAAAATCGCGTACATTGGCGGACTTAACAAAAAAACCTTGCGAATGTTGATGAGAATGGGCGTAATAAAAGGTTTGGGTAGAAATCGAGTTTGCAAGGGCTTGGGAAGCGCTGTAAGAAGGGCGTTTGAGGAGGCAGCCCGAGCTGACCGGGATGAGTGCAAAGTCGAATCTCTGGGGAGCGCATAAGACCTTAATATTAGGTGAAGCAGGATAAAATTATAGGCTTACAGCCAGGGTTTCATAGAGGTGCGTAAGTCTTTCATATTGTGTTTTTCAGGAAAAGGAGTTTTTATATGCGTAAACGCTCATTGGTTCTTTTTATTTTACTGTTGGTATTTTGGCTGGTGATTTCAGAAAAGGCGGATTCGCAGCATATACTGGCCGGGGTAATTGTTACATTAATTACTGTTTGGTTTTGGCAGGATCTTGGCCCAAGACTGCCTGGGGTACCCTCTGCCATGGAACTGCTGGGCTTGGGCCATTGCTTCATATTGCTAGTTGGATACGTGTTTCAGGCGAACATTGCTGTTGCCAAGACATTACTGTTTTCACGCCCGGCGGCGAACCCGATATTTGTGGTACTCGAACCTAATCTAACCAGCAACTGGGGAAGAGTACTCCTTGCAACCTGTATCACAATTACCCCGGGAACGGTGACTGTTGATGTTGATCCGGAAACTGGCCGGTTCATAGTGCATGCACTTACCGAGGAAACCGGGCTTGATCTTTTATATTGGCGGCTTATTGACAAGATAAGAAATTTGGAAATTAAGATAGAAGGGAGAGAAAAGCATGTTGTGGTTACTGGCGGGGCTAATGGCCTTGATTCTCGTGGTACTGCTGCGGGCGATTATCGGCCCGACAATCATTGATCGTTTTATCTCCATTAATGCCATCACGAGTAAGGTAAGTGTGATAATTTTGTTGATGGCTTTTATTAAAGAAGAATTTGATTTTATAGATATAGCCTTTGTTTTTATGCTTTGTGGATTTGTGGGAACTTTATGGATACTTAAGGTGCTGGCACCTGGTGATTGGCAGCTCAAGGTGCCAGGACTGAAAGGCTTTGATGATAACAAGGAGGGGGAGCTCAAATAATGAATTGGATAGTGTATATATGTTTCTTTGGATCTTTTTTGGCTTTCGGGTTAGGGACCTTGGGGTTGTTCAAATTTCCCGATCCATATACGCGTATGCATGCGGTGGGGATGAGTGATACCCTAGGTGTGGGGCTGATTGGACTAGGGCTTATTTTACTCAGTCCCAGCTGGATTCTTCGCATCAAGCTGGTGGCTATTCTATTGTTATTTTGGACGATTAACCCCACCATGACACATTTGGTAGCCAAAGCCGGCCTGATTCACGGGGTGCAACCTGTGAAAGATACAAAATTGAGAAAGAGGTAAGCATATGGATTTTTTAGCTGTTGACTATCAGATCATGGTTCTATTGCTCATTCTGGTGGCAGCATCCTTAGCAATGTATTTTATTAAGGATATACTGCATGCGATTATTGTTTTTGGCGCTTACAGTTTGACAATGGCCCTTATATGGTTGCTAATGAATACTCCTGACCTGGCTATTACCGAAGCGGCTGCAGGAATCTGCATGACTGTCTTAATGATGGTGGTGGTATTCCGTACAAACCGAAAGGAGGAATAGCAGTGAAAATAAAAAATATTTTGATTCTGCTAGTGGTCCTGCTGGCGACGTATGGGATACTGATGGCGGTGGCGGAGCTGCCCCCTTACGGAATGCCCGACAATCCAGTCCATAACCAGGTCTCGGAACGTTACATTAACGAAGCTTTGGAGGACACTGGCGTTTTGAATATGGTGACTGCGATTGTGCTTGATTATAGAGCATACGATACTATGTTTGAGACAATTGTACTATTTACAGCAACACTTGCTGTGGTCATTACTCTTAAATCATGGAAAAAGGAAGGTGAGCGGTAAGTGAAGGACTTCATTTTAAAACGAATAGCTGCCATCATTCTGCCTTTTGTCTGCATATATGGATTTTATGTGATTCTTCATGGCCA
>JAAYPX010000252.1 GCA_012519565.1 Clostridiales bacterium
AGAGATATGGGAAGAATTTACATCCTTTATCTGTAAGAGTGAATATAATACTGAAGAAGATAAATTAATACCTACTAGCCCTAGTTATATCCCAGATGATTATAAGATTCTACATGAAGAAGTAAGTGAATATTTTCAAAGAATCATTTATATTAATAATGAGAATAATCAAATATTCTATGAGCAAAAGCTGTTGTCATATCTAACAAAAATAACTGATACAGAAGGTGTAGAAATTGTTGAATATACGATAGGTTCTCAAAGAGTTAGTTCATTTATAAATAAAGGGATAAACCAACTATATTGGAATGATGGCTCTTATTATTATAGTCTGGTATCTACCATTGACATGGACGAGCTTATTAAGATGGCGGAAAGTATAATTATAAAGTAATTATAATAAGTGGATAAGTTTTATGGTTTTGAAGCTATGGAAGGAGCTGATAAAGAACGGAAGGTGATTGATACGCCTAGTCCGTGTGTTTATCAGCTCCTTTGCTTTAAAGATTTATTCAGACACTTCAGAAATTAAATCATCAAATAATTGTAATAGTGTCTGATTACTTATCTTATCTTTTATATGGGTATATGTTTCACCTTTTAAATAAGATGATAACAAATTAAGAAATAATTTTTCGTTTTCTAGTGGAGTATGCTCTAATAAGTCCTTAGGATATTTCAAACCCTCTATTATTTGATCTTTATATTGCTTTTTATTTTCTTTAATAAATTTATATATAGCAATATAGTCATCAATAAAATAATTTGGATAGAGTACTAATCCACAATCCAATGCGTGAGTTTTAAATTGAAAATAATTCTTAACATTTTTATATTCTGTATACTGAATTTTAGCCAAGAAGTTAAATAATATCCGTTCTATATCAGGAAAACTGTGATTCTTAATTAGCTCGAATAATTTATTAAATGATGATAAAAACATTTGATTATTGTTTCTCTTTTTGTAATTTATTGTTCCATAACAATACATTTTAGCTAACTCATATTTATCATTACTTTTTTCTAAATATTTTATAGCATTTAAGATTGAATCTTTTTCTTCATCAATTTTTTCAAGACTATGATAACAAAAGGATAGATTTTCATATATCTTACCATATACAGAACTAAGTTCTGCTTTGTTATCATCAAATTCTAATATAGCTTCTTTGTATATTTTTATAGCCATTTCTATATTTTCTAGATATATCCTATAATATATACCCCTTAGATTTTTGCTCTCAAAATATATCTTTTGATTAAAGTCTTTTGCACTATTAAGGTAATCAAATTCTTTTTCTATAACATCTTCATTATCTACACTGTCAAATGAAGTAATTTTAGTGAAAAGCCTATAGTAAATCAATAAGTATTTATTATTCTTTTCTAGTTTATTAATATCAATATTATCCAGTAGTCTTCGCAGTTCTTTCTTTTTACCCCAATATTGCATTTTACTTGCAATATCAGATATATATAAAACAACCTCATCATATCGGTTTGATTGACTTAGATGGTAAATTAAATTGAAATAGTCATTATAGTATTTTCTAAAATCATTATAATCAACTATTTTAGCATTACTTATAATAGGCAGATAATACTCGTCTACGCAAATCTTATGTAAATCAATTTTTTCTGTATCTGAGATATCTATATTAATTTTTTGATTAGCTTCTATACCATCTATAGTATATGAGACCTGTTTGCTATTAATAAAATCGTCTAAAAGTTCTTTTGTTCCTATTAATTTATAAAATAAGTCTTCAGAAAATCTATAAGGCAATATATATAAAAATTTTAAAGCTTTTCTTTTATTATCCATGGAATTCATGCCTTTCTTAGAAAAACCACATATTTGTATAATACGTTAGATTAAGCTATTATTTGTAGAGCATTATTATTAGCTTGTCCCCTATAAGGACCACTACGAGACTTCTCATAATGGTCCCAAGGACTGGTAGAATGATAATTTATATATTCATATAATCTACTATTAAGAATTTCATTTGTGATGAGTAACTCATAAAACTTGTTGTCTAATTCATCGATTAGATTTTTATCTAGTAAGCTTGGTTCTTTAATGTTGGTATGGTCTACATCTATATTTAAATGCTTATTTACCATATAGGAAATTATTTCGATTATATCTCTTTTACTAAATTGCTTAATTTCTTTACTTGTTTTTTCAGTGAAATATTGCTTTCCGCGTTGGTTTAGACCATATATAGTATACTTTCCAATTTTTTGAACAGTAAAAATATCAATTTCTTTAACGTTAGAATTATTTAAAATATTCCACAGGTGGCTTGGCGAGATTTCTAAATACGTAGCTATTTCATTTTGCTTTGCATATCCTTTATGCCCTAGAAAATATATTATTTTATCTAGTCTTAAACTAGGATTGCCATTAACAATTAAATCGATTTTTTCCAAATTGATATCTTCATCTAATAATCTGCGAGCAATATTTTCATAAGCGACACAATAGCCAAGATAGAAATCTTTGTTATATTTAATGGGTTCTGTAAATTCTATATCTGAGCGCATATCTACAGAATATTTACATAGTTCTTTAAGGGCAGTATTATCTTCATTCATAATGTTTACTGTTATTAACTTTGCGAACCATCCAGAAAATCTACGTATACCTTCCATATTATTAGCAATAAATGAACTGATTGCTTCATTGAATATCTCTTGCATGAAAGAAACCTCCTTTTATTAAATTCTTCCCAAATACAAGAAATTTATTAATACTTCATTAATAAACAAGTGTTAGTTCACTAATACTTCATAGCATTTTCATTATACCTTGATTTGATTGAATTCACAAGCTGTTTTTGTAAAAGTTGTCAAGAAGTAACATATTTTATTATGTTTATAGTTACATTCATGATTTGAAGGTGAGCAGGTTAAAACATTTGAACCATTAATATACTTACCTTTTAAAGGAACAAAACAAATCGAGATATCAACATTTTCATTTAATTTAACTCTGTCCTTGCTATTTACAATTGGGATACAGCAGTTACATACGAAAGAACACCCATAATTAGCGTATCCTAACCTTTCGGCTTTAGTTTTGAACTGGTGTAATTGTGGAGTATAAGCTGGTATAAAAGCAA
>JAAYPX010000253.1 GCA_012519565.1 Clostridiales bacterium
ATATGCAAGCTCAATAGCTGTCATTGTATGCATTACAAACATCCTCCCATTTATCTACCAGTGATAGGTCTTGCCCTCTTTTTGCCAACTGCCGCCATATAAATAATGAACTCTTCCTCTTCATCTAATTGTAGGAGTTTATCTATGGCCTCTTGACCATAAATGCAATAGCACAAACACCTAGTTCTAAAGCTTCACCAGCCAAATATAGAATTATTTATAGTCTTTCTACTTCATATTTTCCCATTTATTCTCTCCTAGGTTTATATAATAGTTCAGCGCTCATTCACCAATCTGAAATACGGTAATTCGTTCTCTAGGATCTTCCTTATCAAATAAATCCCTACAATCAATCTCATCCATAAATTCCAATTCATCTACTGTCATAAGGTAAGATATATATTCATCAGAAGGGTAATAAAAAAATAAGAGCATCCTTCTAGGCTTAAGGTAATAAGATGAGGTTATTCTTGCCATCACCTTTTGAAGGATTTCTATTGAAAAGGGATTAAAAAAATAAATTATGTTTACCTCTAATGGAACTTCATACTCTTCAGCATTCTGTAATAAAAAACTTACAAAATTGGCTGATGAAGCTGTTTTCTCATTATCAACTGCTGCAGCATAGATTCTGTCATCATACTCTATACCTATGGTTTTTGCTCTAATCTGATATGATAAGAAAAAATCTACCCTTCCCTTTCCACAACCATAATCTAAAATCACATCATTTTTTCTAACTAGTCCGCTATTAGCCAATCGTTCTAACACCAGGTAAGGAGTTGGTTCATAGGGATATCGGTATTGATCTGACCTAGAGTCATCTCTGCCTGTGGTTTTTATCTTAAGTAAATCATCCCATAGCTTCTCACTATTTCTCATATCTGAATTATATACTCTACTCAACTTGCACCTCAAATACTCTAGCAAAAAATCATGTCTACAATAAAACTAAATACCATTATACAATATAACTGTAAGTTTTTATAGCTACTTGATTTAAACCTCTCTTTTTTGAATAAGATATCCTCCATATGTTAACTGATATGCTCCCTTTTAGTCCATATTCTTACCTACAATTGTCCAGAACCCGCTATTAGAATATTCATAATAGTGCGCCTCATATAATGCCTATGGCTCTTTTAATAATCCTCAAATACTCCCTTATCCCGTCTTCTTCTTCCTGTCGATATGTAAAATTAAAATGGGCCGCTACAGTCATTGCCAGTGTATGGAATAAATCACACATGACATCAACCGCCGTCCAAATATCCGTATAATTGCTACCAGAATAGGTGGCAGTATATTGCGCATATAGTTCTGGCGAAAGATAATTCTTGAAATATTTGCCATCCTTTCCTGTGGAGAGATTGAAGCCATGCTGTACGCCAATATAGTAGTTAATCATATCATGCAATTCAGTCCTAACCACACCATTCAGCATAGCCATGACATAGGGTAGCTCATCTCGTGCTATACCTTTTGCTACATTATTTAGGCACCACCAGAAGTTATTGCAGCAAGAGTAAAAGAAATGAGGGGATGGTGGCTTGATATGCCAATACTTGTCGCTGGGATCCAGTAAGGGTGGTAAAAAGCCTCTTCCATCGTCTTTATCCAACAGAACAACAGCTGGCTCTCCGTCATCTATATATTTGCTAAATTCGAAAGAGAGATCAATTCTAACTCCATCGGGATAAATCATCATATAATTAAAATTACCATCCCCGCCCGCATAGCGCATAGCTTCTGGCATTTGCATAATCAGAGGCTTACCAAAATGTTTTTCAACCCATGCTGGATTATTATAAAAAGGCGTAATATCCTCTACGAAATATATGATATCGTAATCTTGGTAATGGTCCTTTGGTGCGGCCGGATTTGCCCGAGAACCGACCAGCAGTACTGCCCGTATACGCTCATCAGCCTTAGCCACGGCTAATATTAGTTCCATAATTTCTTGTTCTGTCCGCAAAATTAGCTCCCCTTAAATATCATTTTACTTTATAAGTTCTCATAAAACTATCTGTTTTTTCTTATTGCCCTGAACTAATGCACTCTATTATTTTTTAGGGCTTCAAAGATCATTCTCTGTGGCCAACTCCATTATTTTATATTTTTAATTAGTGGCTATTGTGCTTTATTCTTTGAATTCCATCCAAAATTGGTATAAGTATGGCTGCTATGAACCCACCTGAAAACCCATTGTTATAGAGATTCATACCCCCATTTAAAAAAGATAAATTAGAGACAAAAACCATATGAAGTCCTCCAGCTATAATTCCTACCATAGGCCCATAGAAGCCACTTACGGGTGCCAGTGTGGTTCCGAATAACGCTGCAAGAAGAGCACCGGTAGAATTAATATCATGCACACTGAAATAACTAACCAAAAAAACTCCCAGCAAAATTGGCAATACATTTTTAAGGTGTTTGCCTGAAGCACCAAACCCTACCACAGTGAAGATGCCTCCTATGGTCGGTCCATTTAAATTTCCTCCGACTATCAATATATATACAGTGAAAACAATTCCTAAAAGGGCCATATTAATATACACAAGACCATAACCATACTTTTTAAGAAAATCGTTCCTACCATGTCCTGATTCCTTCATTAAGGTACCATACCCCCTAAAAGACCATTGATTAGTGGCAAGGCCCACAATAAGCATTACTCCAAATAGTATGAAAAGAAACAGGGATAGCTGCAAGTTATTTCCTTTATAAACCAAATAAACAGTCTCTACCTTATAGCCTAAGCTTCTAAATAAAGCCGTATATAAGGTGGCCACTAACCCCGCTGTAAATCCTATATTATAAAGGCTGAATCCCTTATGGAAATTGATAAAATGTTGTGCTAAAACTGGAATAAAACAGCCTGAAATAAGCCCGACTAATATTCCCAGCAGTATCCCCGGAAAAACTGGTAAGCCAAAATTATAGGTAACTTCACTTACCAAGGGACCTAAAGCTGTGCCAAATAAAGCCACAGGCATTAGCTGCCTAAAGGGTGTTTTGCTGAATTTTGCATAGGCAAGCACACCAAGAATGATAGGTGTAGAGTTGTAAAGATTTTTACCAAATAAGGAGAAGCCCGCCAGCGTAAATATAGATGCCATAAGCAGTCCACTTATTTGTTGCTTGCTTTTTTTAATTATGATAGCTGCCTGAACAACCATGATTGCAGCATTAGAAAATGCCGCCCCGATATTAGAAATTTCAAAGTAATCAGTAACTAGATTTGCTGGAGAAGTCATAATATCAACATTTCCATAAAAGATTTCAGAGGGTGTATTGAATAGAAATGCTACTAAGAATAAAATACATGCAAATACAATAAAGTGGATATAAATAATCCTATCCGGATGGAATGTCAGACCTTTTAAAAAAACCTTTGTTATAGCCTTTGCCATATTGCCCCTTTCCTCAGCAGAAACAGCATAACAAACAGCATAATTTGTTATGCAATCGCTTCTACAGTCCGTCACTATTCTATTTTATAACAGCCTTTTAGCTTTTCTCTAATATAGGCTCTACCACAAAAATTAATGCTCGGAAAAACTTTCTATATATTCTAAATTATATATCATAAAGTTTAATTTTCCAACAGAAATTATTCCTTCAAGATTGCGTAACTTTACTGTAGGAAATATAAAGACGGTGTTCACCAAAGACGTGTTATAGAATTTACCTCTTTACTATCCCTTTAAAGTCCATCTTCTACAATTCCAAGGATTAAACGTAAGCATACTTCATTGCACTGGCACTTAAACTATGACTTATACTTTTCTTAAAACTTTTCCATATGGATGTGAAGGATTCTTATTTTCAACAACAATTAGTTTGTTTTCTTCAATCATTTTATCAATACGTAAAGCATACCAACTATCACTAATGCCCAGCCTATATTCTCCTAAAATCTTTCCGATAAATTTAGCCATAATGAAATCACTATCAGGCAGATTATTCATGATAATGAAATCATAAAAATTTTCTGGCACGGAAGTTAACTTTCCATTTAAAATTGCGCGCAATGGTGCATTTTCTACCACTAAGTCGTGCCAATGGTCACTGATAATTCTCTTTTCTATATTAGTTAATTGTTTTTCAAAAGATAAAAATTGATAAAACTTACCTGCAGCAACTTCTCCCCAGTGACTATACTCTAATATTTCATCCTCAGATATTGGATTATATCTAGGTACAGAAA
>JAAYPX010000254.1 GCA_012519565.1 Clostridiales bacterium
ATAATGCCTAAGATAAAATAAGTAAATACCTATAAATTAAGAAAATTATATTATTATAATAAATTACTAAGGGTATACAGATGCAAGCCTTAAATGACATGCTTCCTACTAGGTAAACAAGTGAAATAACAAAACCTTGTAACTAAGGAGGGAGCATATCGCCTTAAATTTTGTATCTGTAACCCTTATATTTATAGGAAAATCATTTAATCATAACTACTTAGCATAACTACTTAGCAAGTACTAATATTATGCCTCAAACTTACACCCTTCCTTTAGGGAGGTGGCCACACTTTCAGCTACTAAATCTATCAAAGGGTCAATATCGGGAATGATATCCTTTTGGGACAAGGCCAAAGCATTAATATATTCTTCCCTCTTATTAGGTGAGATACAGGTTATACCATAGCCAGCACGTACCAATATCAGGTTCATAAAAAGCCTAGCTACTATTCCATTCCCTTCCCTAAAAGGACTTATGTCTATTAATCTTTTATGACCCATGGCTGCCAGCTCTATAGGATGCATAAATCTCTGGGAGCTAATTATCTGACCGGATAAATGTTCCATTAAATGGGATAGATCATTAACTTTAGCTGTTTTAATTTTCCCATAAGCTCCTACTACTTCATCTGTATTTCTATATTGACCTGCTTCATCAATATTTACCCTATAATAATATAGATAATGAAGCCTTTTTATGATATCTTCATTGATCTCCAGTTGCTGAGCTTGTCCCTGTTCTAACATATAATCAAAAGCCTGGGCCTGTCCTGATACTTCATAGTAATCCTTAATGGACTTGCCTTCCACAGTAATACCATCTATTAATAGCCTTTTGATTTCTTCATAGGAAAGACTATTACCCTCTATATAGCTATTACTATAGATAAAATCTATTTTAGAAGCGCTAATAAGGTCCTTTTTCTGCTCCTTATTATATGGTCCCTTCTTCTCTAATATACTTTTATAGTAGTCAGCTTGATTAAATAATTCCTTATTGGCCATTATCCATACCTCCCATTCCATATCTCTTAACCTGCTCTACCATGTGCCCAATATTGCCTTCCCCTGCAAACCTATTACAGTCAAAGAAATCCTCTGTAATATCTAACCAAATAAGAGGATGGGTTTCCTCCACTAATTTAATCTCTGAATTTAAATATCCTACATATACTTCCACATAACAATTTTGGTTATAGTAAGTGTAATCCATCATATGATGAAGCTTAATATGGCCCTTTTCAATGCCGGTCTCCTCATATAATTCCCTGTAAGCCGCTTCATATCCATCCTCATTTTCTTCAATCTTTCCACCTACCAGATTATATAAACCTTTATAGGGATCTTTCATTCTTTTGCAAAACAGTAACTTTTTACCGTCTTGACTATATACCATTATACAATTATAGCCCTGCATAAGTCCTCCTAACAAGTATAAGCGGTATTTTAAATATTCTTATTATAGCTAAGAATTTAATTTTCATTTAACTTCTCAATAGCTTTCTCTTCATTTGAAAGGAAAAACACAATAAGTTTAGCTATACTAATATGGGTATACAAGTATAAGCCATCATATGTTTTATACCTGTATACCCAATCTAATTATGCATTTGCCTTATTTGTGCATCTATGTGCATTCTTTACTAATATTATTCTACATAACGAATTTTTGTTGTATCAGGTTCATGGGGTTTACCCGGAGTCTTGGCATAACCCACTAACACTGCCACACCAAATTCCCAGCCATCAGGAAAACCGATTCTCTGCTTAAACATAT
>JAAYPX010000266.1 GCA_012519565.1 Clostridiales bacterium
TAAAAAACATCACTCCCCATAAGCTACGTAGTACTTATGGAACCAGTCTTTATCGGGAAACTGGAGATATCTATCTGGTAGCTGATGTCTTAGGTCACAAGGACGTAAATACAACGAAAAAACATTACGCAGCCATTGAAGATAGTCGCCGCCGTAGTGCTGCTAAAGTGGTTAAGTTGAGAGAAAAGATGTAAAGAAGATAGTTATACTTTATTAGCGAGACAGTTAGGCTGCCTCGCTATTTTTATGCTTTTTCCGCTTTAAATTATTGTTTATTATCATCTGTTATTATTCAAGAGGAATCTCAGTTACATCAATTGTAATATCGCTAAAGAAAGATTTAATATCATCTGCGAAATTACAAGTAAGCCCGCTCTGGAAAAGGTCATTACTTTTCTTTCAATTCTCTTACTGCAATTACAGTACCAAGAACAGCGATGGCATAAAACAAAAGAATGATGTAACAGTCAAGATTTCCAAAGTCAAACACACTGAGCACTGTTGACCAAGCACCGCCCTGCACGATCGAAGTAGCGGCGATAAGCCAACCTGTTCCACCAATCATTCCGCAAAGCATCAATGAACAAGCAAATATCAATTTTTTCATAGGAACCCCTCCCTTACTACATGCTTTTGCTTAAATCAACCCCTATAACTTTACTTTTCTATATTTGTTCTATGGAGTATTACTACATTATATCGCAATTCTATACATCATTCAAATAATTTACTTAAATTTGGATGATTTTTAATCGACATTCTTATAAAAAATCTATACTTTCGGGGAACCCCTGATCAGTTAAATGCTGTTCAAAATTATTATTATCATTGGTTTCTAGTTTTCCTGCTTTGGCTATAGAGCTTGTAGCTAAGCTTCCTGTAGTCATAAGTAGAAAAACCAGTATATATATAATACCCTTTGTTACCTGTGATTTTATTATGTTATTTAAACTCCTCACCCTCAACCCTTTCTTTCTGATATATCGTTTTGATTTTAGGCTACCGTTGATAGCATAATAAAATCCCCGATTTTTGTCAATTTATAATATATTCCATGGAATATTTGTCAAGAATCATAACAGACAGTTCTTTTTCCTATAGGGGTTAGGGAATTCCCCTGCACAATCATAAAAAATGTCTTCGACTGTTACTTTTGCTTAGTAGAAAAAGCGTACCACTATTTCTAATGATACGCTCTTAAACAGGAGGATAATATTCATATCCCAAATTAAGCAAATATTTAAATTACAAAGGAGACAATGATAGCGATCAAGGTACTAATTAAGGTACCTAGTAAATAATATTCTGCAAAATGTTCTTCCTTAGTTATCCTCTCATATCTTGCAATAGATTTTGCAGTAAGTACTAAGCCGATAGCTGAATACTGATTGATCGAGATAAAGATCAGCATTATCATTCTTTCTATGGTTCCAATGTATCTTCCTGCTTTCCTATCATCCTTGATAGGATTATCGTCTGGTTTATTGTTGATATTTTTTTCTGGCTTATTCTTTTTCTCATCTTCTAGCTTATTGTTGTTATTTTCTTCTAGCTTATTCTTTTTCTCATCATCTAGCTTATTGTTATTATTTTCTTCTGGCTTATTCTTTTTCTCATCTTCTAGCTTATTGTTGTTATTTTCTTCTGGCTTATTCTTTTTCTCATCATCTGGCTTGTTCTTTTTATTATCTTCTAGCTTATTAATATTATTTACTTCTAACTTATTCGGTCTATTATCTTCTGGTTTATAAATAAGCAGAAATTTTGATATCGCAATATTAGCCGGCTTATGTATTACTAATATGGCAAATAACCAAGACATTAACCGCTTTCCTGATACCCCTATAACATTTAAGAAATCCGAAAAAATTATATGTAAATTTATTGGAGCATTGCATTTTGCAAGCCCATAAGATATTCCTATTATGACTAAAAGATGTAGAATTTGATCAGTAAAAAACACATTGCGATCCATTTCAAGACTAAGCTTTCCACTTTTCTCTTTATGTGTAATATAGAAGAACTTAACTATATCAATAAGACAATGAAATACCGCAGCAATGGTAACTCCTAGTACAAATTTTACGGACATGATTGGTAAGGTAATTACCAACATAACAGCCCAATAGCATAAACTATGAATAAGTACCCAACTTATATATTTTACTTTCTTCTTGTCCATTTTATTGGTCTGTATATAGAAATCTGCTATTATATGTGCTAAAAACAATAATATTAAATACTGTTTAAACATCTTTTCTCCTTATTTTTTTAAGATTTGTCCTATAGTATCAAATGCATCTTTATATGCATAATATTTTCCTTTTGACAAAGCTTTTTGTACCGTAGACTGGGTAATCCCTAATCTTTTTGCAACATCTACCTGACTGTCTTGATGTTCCATCATATCCCAGA
>JAAYPX010000255.1 GCA_012519565.1 Clostridiales bacterium
AACAAGAGGATGCTTTATAAGTTATACCTATTTTTAGCTATTCAGTACAAGATATAATGACTGTTCTACACTTTTAGCTCTGGTTATAGAGGTAACTATTTAAAGAAAAGTCTTAAAAATCAATGATTTAAGGCTTGACAATATAGGAAGGACTGTATATATTGTTTTGGAATCCAAAACACCTATTAGTGTTGAGGCTGAAAGTAATATTATTAGAAATATTTTAATAAAATTTACAGATGATTTGCTTGAGCTATTGTAAAAAGAAATCATACAATGTATAATACTGATAGCAAACTGACAGAGTAATTTTAAGAGATAAAACAACATAATAAACATGTTTTACTAAAAGGTAGAATCTAATTATACGTGGAGGGGTATCAGTGGAAAAGAAGTTAACGCTTGAAGATATTCGAAGAATTGCAGAAGATAAAACAAAACCAATTAAACCTATGGCCGTGAAAATTCCTGAGAGTGTAAAAAAGTATGACAGAATCCATTTATCCCAAGAGAACACCAAGAGAGCTCTACAAATGTAAACATAAATAATTTTTGACAAACGATTGTACATATTATATTTTTATACACAGAAAGCATAGTACTAGAATACATATGAAATTAAAGTACCAATAAGGAAGTGTTATGTAGTTTGGAAAAGCTTTTAACTTGGGATGAACTTACAAGAGTAGCTACAACAGCAAAAATAAAAGGAATAATAAAAGCCAAACCTTTTATTATTCCTAAAAATGATAAATATGACAGAATAACTTTGACTAAGCAAAAAACTTGGGAACGTTTAGGGATTTGGTTAGAATAATTTGATATTTATTTAATAAGAGCTGTACCATTAGTTAATAGATAGCTTCTGGTATAAGCTCTTTTTAACTTATATTAATACCGTAAATGGTCTTATGGGTCAAAAATTTAAATATTACAAGTTATTACAGTTAGGCTAATTTGATAAAATAGGTGCATTTATACATAAAATGGGATAAAATAAATGCATATATTACAAATTGTAATTAGATACTAGTGAACTTTCTGTTAAGTTAGGGAGAATCGGAGTTAATGCAAATTTGTTAGAAGAAGCAATAAGTATAAGACTGACCATAAGTAAGTAAAAGGACGTGTTGCATCCCAGCATATATTGTTGGATGCAGCAGGTCCTTATGATTGTTAACTTATACTCTAGTAATAGAACTTTATTATTAAAGGTTACTTAGTCTCATGCCCTTCCATAGAAGATATAACTACCAGGTTTTACTGACTTTTCTTTCCCATCTATTACAATTGAAGTAGGAGATGGGGTTGTGATTTCATAGCGGATTGCCTTGTCCTTATAGATCCATTTTACTCTTATAGCTCCGTACTTAGTTTCAAAAGAAACACTGAGCCACTTAAGTCTTTTGTCTGGCATCGGTGCAATTTTAACTTGTTCGAATCCAGGATAATCTTCAAGGGGCTTTATACCAGCAGCAGCGGTATATATCCAGTCGATAACTGAACCATAGGCATAATGATTATAGGAGTTCATATCGCTACTCCATAGGGAGCCATCATCCCGTATACCATCCCAGTGTTCCCAAATTGTTGTGGCGCCGTGATTAACTTCATATAGCCATGAAGGGTATTCCTCTTGTAAAAGTAGATCATAGGCTACATCAGGATAGCCATTCTCACTGAGAACATGTAAAATATAAGGGGTTCCCACAAATCCTGTCTGTATCTTGTTTCCATTTTCCCTGATTAATCTTACAAGGTTACTAGCTACTGCATCCTTATGGTCAGTTAAATCTAAGTAAAGTGCTAGCACATGCTCTGTTTGAGTTTTTAGATCAGAGAAATATTTCTTAAATGTTCTGTTTATATTTTCATGTAGCATCTCATATTCTGTCATGTCTAGCCCAAGGATTTTACCAGACTTAATCAGTAGAGATACAGAGTAGGAATAAAATGCACTGGCTATAAAATCATCGTTGGTAGAACCTTTATAGCTGCCAGAGGGGGCATCAAGGCCAAGCCAGTCTCCATAATGTTTACCCCAAAGTTTTTTCTCTGCATCATCACAGGTCCATAAAAATTCATCCTTAGTGTCCTTGGTAATAAAATCAACCCATTTTTTCATAGAAGCAAAGTTGTCTTTTAGAATCTTTACATCTCCGTACATAAGATATACCTGCCATGGAATTATGGTTATGGCATCCCCCCAAGCTGTACTAGATTTTGTCATCTGCCAGAAATTAGGGACTGTATCTGTTATAGCACCATTTTCTAGTTGTTCTGCTCTAACATCATTCATCCATTTTTCAAAGAACTTTTTACAATCATAATTAAAGCAAGCTGTTTTAGCAAATACCTGGGCATCTCCAGTCCACCCCATGCGTTCATCTCTTTGTGGACAATCGGTAGGTATATCTAGAAAGTTTGATCTTTGTGACCACAGGGTATTGGAGTATAGCTGATTTATCTTAGAGTTTGCCGTCTCTATATATCCTGTTCTTTGCAGATCAGAATAAACTGCTATGGCAGTAAAGTTATCTAAGTTCACTTCCTCTGGATATTCGTCCAGGCGAATATATCTAAAGCCATAAAATGTAAAGTGGGGTTTATAAAATTGATGGCCTTCTTTACATATATATGTAAGTTTTGATTTTGAGGACCGATAGTTGTCAGTATAAAAGTTACCATCTTTATCAAGGATCTCAGCATGGGATAATGAGATTTTACTTCCCTTTGGAGCATCAATAGTGAATTCTACATATCCAGCAAGGTTCTGACCAAAATCAATTATTCTTTCCCCTTTTGGTGAAACCATGTATGCCATTGGCTTTATCTGCTCCTGTTCACGGATTATCTCGCCTTCCTGAGGTATGAGAGTGTCCTTACTTATATCTACAACTTTTACTTCTTCATAAGGGCCAGGTAAAGAAGATGCATCATAGATTTCCCCATCATATATATCTGATTCTAATATATTACTTTTTCTAACAGACCAGCTCTCATCGGTGATAATTACTTCCTGCGTACCATCTATGTAATGGATCTCCAGTTCTGCAATTACAGCACAAGGAGTAGCCTGAAGATCCTTGCATTTTTCGCTTATTCGCCCCCTATACCAACCAGTTCCTACAGTCACGGTTAGTTGATTGACGGCACTTAACATATTGGTCACATCATAGGTTTGATACTGCAACCGTTTCCTGTAGACAGTACATCCTGGGGCTAGAACATAGTTACCTATTCTTTGGCCATTAATATGGGCCTCGTAAACTCCGATGGCAGTAATAAAAAGGGTTGCTGTCTGGACATTCTTTGAGATTCTTATTTCTTTAAGAAACTCTGGGCAAATATTGCCCATATCCTTTTTGTAACTAATCCATTGAGCATTCTTTAACATATTTACCTCCATTTCTACAATTCATATTAAAAATAGATTAGATTAAGTAAAAGATTGAGAGATTTTCACTCTTTTATCCTTGTAAATAAGTATAATGAAATTATATAATAAAAATGGTATTAGTCCATAAAATAGAGAAAGATATATATAAAAAGGTACGATAATATAAAGATTATTATTAGACAGATTTATAAAAAGTGTATTTTATCTATTAGCTAGCAAATAGAAAATAAATTTAAC
>JAAYPX010000256.1 GCA_012519565.1 Clostridiales bacterium
CCCAGCGTGGAAGTACTTATTTAAGATATTTTATAAGTAATTACAAATGGAAATATTTATTGATAATTATATGGCTTCTGTATACAATGTAGTTATATAAATAAGTATTTCCATATTTATTTAACTAAAGTCATAGGTATTAGTAATTCGATACTATGCCCAATGGTACAAGGGCCAAGGCACAAGGAAATATATTATAACAAACTAAAATAGAATAGGAGATATGCCAAATGGACAACGGAAATCAGAACTACAAATCCCAAATCATGCAGCGTCGTGAAGTGATGAAATCATATTCAGAAACAGATATAGAGATCGTCAGTGATCAATCCGCTGGACTTCCACAGCCACCTATGGATAAACAATGTCTGGGACAGAAGATTATTCCTCTTAGCAAAAACTTTGATAATATTATTGTAAACAATGATTTTTTAAATCTAATCAATACCAGAACCAGTAAGCGTAAATACAGTGATGAATACCTATCCTTAGATGAACTTTCTTTCCTTTTATGGTCTACCCAGGGAGTTAAGGATATTATCGGCAGACAGAGAAAGGCAACCATGCGTACTGTACCTTCTGCCGGTGCTAGGCATCCCTTTGAAACCTATCTATTTATAAACAGGGTTGAAGGATTAGAGCCCGGACTTTATCATTATCTTGCCCTAGAGCATAAACTAGAGCTAATAAAAACCATAGAAGATCAAGCGGATAGGGTTACTAAGGCTTTTGGAGGACAGGCCTTCTTTGGTAATGCACCGGTTGGATTTGTATGGACAGTAATCCCCTATCGTACTGAGTGGCGATATACCTTGGATGCACAGAAGTACGCTCTACTTGATATCGGTCATGTCTGCCAAAACCTATATCTATCCTGTGAGGCAATCGGCTGTGGAGCCTGTGCTATAGGAGCCTATGACCAGAAGCTAGCTGACAGCTTGCTAGGTTTAAATTCAGAACCGTCATGTGACAATGATAATGAATTTGTTATATATGCCGCAGCAGTAGGTAAAGTAGAGGAGTAGTAGCAATATGATGGGGGAGGTTACTAATGAGTAGATTATGGTATAAGGAACCAGCGAAGGTTTGGGAGGAAGCTTTACCCTTAGGCAATGGCAGATTGGGGGCCATGGTCTTTGGAACAGTTGTGAAAGAGCGTATTCAGCTTAATGAGGATACAGTATGGTATGGAGGTTACAGGGATCGTAATAATCCTGATGCCCTTAAGTATCTACCTAAGATAAGGGAGCTTTTATTAAGTGGTAGGATTTCTGAAGGGGAGAAGCTGATGAAATACGCTTTATCAGGAACGCCCCTTAGTCAACATCCATATCAATCCTTGGGGGATTTATTTCTAACCTTTGATAAGAAGTTACAGGAGAAGGAATATAAGAGAAGTCTATGTTTAGATACTGCTATATATCATAATAGCTTTGTAGATGATGATATTACATATAATAGAGAAATGTTTATCTCAGCACCGGAGAATGTCTTGGTTATACATCTTACTTCCAGTGGTAAGAAGAAGATTAGCTTTGATGCTATTATGACTAGAGAACGTTTCTATAATAAAGTTACTAAGATCTCAGATAATTGCATTTATCTTGATGGGAATTTAGGTAAGAATGGTTTAGACTTTGCCCTTATGCTTAAGGCGTCCTGCAAGGGTGGTACCATAGAGGTAATCGGCGATCATCTGGTGGTATCAGATGCAGATGAAGCTACCCTATATCTTACTGCTGGCACCACATTTCGCATGAAGAATTTAGAGCAGGAGCTATCTGAAGTTCTAAATATAGCTATGGAATATGATTATGAAGAATTGAAGGAAGGTCATATATCAGATTATCAGAGATTATATAAGAGAGTTTCCTTTAATCTTGAAGGTATAGAAGAGTATGATAATTTGCCTACCAATATACGTCTTAAGAATGCCTCAGAAGG
>JAAYPX010000257.1 GCA_012519565.1 Clostridiales bacterium
AAGAAAGTAAAGTCGAACAAAGGAGCAGGCGGTGTTGATGGGATGAGCGTGGATGAACTTCTAACGTTTCTCAGAGATAACCAAAAGCAACTTATCCAAAAGTTAAAGGATGGAAAATATAAACCCAACCCAGTCCGAAGGGTAGAAATACCCAAAGAAACAAAAGGCGAGACCCGAAAACTAGGAGTACCAACAGTGGTTGACCGTGTATTTCAACAGGCAATTACACAGATACTCACCCCTATCTATGAGGAACAGTTCTCGGAGAATAGTTATGGTTTTCGACCAAGACGAGGTGCGCACGATGCACTGAAACAATGCCAACAGAATGTTAATGACGGTTATGTATATGTGGTAGATATGGATTTAGAGAAGTTCTTTGATACAGTGTGTCAAATACCTAGAATAGATAAGAAGTTTTTGATATAATTTGTCTTATTATGCTATATTAGAAAAAGAATTTAATACTAAAGACAGGGAGAATGGTAATGAGTAAAGAATACAAAAAATCAGTAGATTTATTTTTGTTCATGGGACAATCCAATATGGCAGGTAGGGGAGTTAGTAGTAGTAAATGGCCTGAAACAGTACCTGATTTAACTGAAGGTGCAGGGTATGAGTTTAGGGCGATTTCAGATCCTACAAAATTATATAAAATTGAGGAGCCCTTTGGCTTCTATGAAGATAAGGTAGAAGGTATGGATGACCGCAGGAAGAAGACTGGTTCTATGGTTACCTCTTTTGTAAATGCTTATTATAGATATGCCAATACACCTATTGTAGGAATCGCAGCTTCTGTGGGAGGAACATCCATTGCTAAATGGCAACCTGGTACACCATTTTTAATAGATGTAGAAGAGAGATTAAACTTGGCTATTCATTATCTTGAGAGCAATAACTATATTATTAGACACAAATATATGTTATGGTGCCAAGGGGAATCGGATGGGGATATAGCCAGAAGTAAGTCTGATTATAAGCAGTATTTTGAAACTATGTTAGGCGATTTGATTAATAAAGGAATAGAAAAATGTTTTCTCGTTAGAATAGGTAATTATAATGGCAATGAAGATAAAAGTTATTCCCATATAATAGATGTGCAAACGGAAATTGCACAGACTAATAACCATGTTGTAATGGTATCCACAGATTTTGCAGCGATGAAAGATAGAGGGCTGATGAAAGATGCCTTCCATTACTATCAGCAGGCCTACAATGAAGTTGGTACTAAGGCTGGAATTAATGCAGCATACTATGTAAATAACGGCAAAGAGCCTGTTATGTATGATCCTCAATATGATAATCTCTATTACAGCAGAAAAGGTTGAAAAATCTGATTTCCTAACATACCTTTGACTTTTATACAAGAAGATGATATTCTTGACAGTATTGGTCAATGATTAAAAGGAGGTTTTACGTTAAAATGCATTCAAAATCGACAAATAATGAAGCAAGTTCATCAACAAAAGCTTTGTTTTTGGGTTGCTTCTATACTTTTTTTGTCAATGGAGGGCTGGCATTAATTCTTGGTTCAATCCTACCCTTTATGAGCGAAACATATGATTTAAACTATAAAATAACAGGTTTACTTTTATCTTTTCACTCTATTGGAAACTTGGTTTCTAGTTTTATTAGTGGATTAGTCCCCCTTTATATTGGAAGAAAGAAAAGTATTATGATGTTTTGTAGTTTAGGTATAATAGCATTTACTACAATGGCTATTACAGGTAACCCCATCCTTCTACTTTTAGCGTTTTTCTTAACAGGCTTAAATAGGGGTGCTGTAAGTAATTTTAATAATACCGTGGTTAATGATATAGCTACAGGAAAAGCCTGGGCACTTAATTTATTGCATAGTATATTCTCTATAGGAGCATTTCTAGCACCTTTTGTTGCAATTCTTGTTACTAAGAATAATCCTGATGGATGGATTTATGCGGTACTTATTTGGGCAGTTTTAGCATTTACTCAGGTTGTGGTTTATGGGAGAATGAACATTCCTAATAACTATCCTGTGAAAGAGAAGAAAGGCAATAAGAAGATTGACTTTAGTTTCTTAAAGAATAAATATTTCTTGACTGCAGCAGGTATCTTATTCTCATATTTATGTGCTGAACAAGCATTTAATGGTTGGTTAGTAACATATTTTAAAGATTCAGGAATTATGGGTACATCCCTGGCTCAAAGTATGTCCAGTCTGCTTTGGATTGTTATATTAATTGGACGCTTGGTTACTGCGGCTATTTCCAATAAGATTAAGAAATCTAAACTTCTTTTGTTCAATGCAATAGGATATTTTATATTCATTATATTTTTAATTAGCAGTAGAACAGTTACTCCAGCAGTAATAGGTATAATAGGTACTGGCTTCTTTATGGCTGGAATATATCCAACCACAATATCCAGTGCAGGTAAATTGCTTAAGGATTATCCTTTGGCTTTAAGCTTCCTTCTCACCATTGCTGGTATGGGTTCCATCCTGATGCCTTACATTATCGGTAATGTAGCCGATGCCATAGGTATAATAGGTGGCATGAGTGTTGTTGCCATTGCAGTTGTAATAACACTATTATTAATTATCTATAATTCATTTATTTATCGTAAAATAGAAGAATAAAGGTTGTATAATTATTGAATCGGGTATACAGGTATGAACCAGCGCATTAGGTTATACTTTTATACCCGATGTTTTTGAATCAAGTTGGATATCTCTATAGCTAGAAAGGTTTCTTTTAAGGGGACTAGTATGTTATGCTTGCAGATACTATATTACAACAGGAATTCTTTGGCTTATAACAGCTTCCTCTGGTGTGATCTCACAGCGATAGGCTAAGACATCTACCCCGGCTAAGGCTGCCTTCTTTACAGCTGTTGCAAATTCGGGATCCATCTTAGAATTGGGGCTAAAGCCCTTGGCATCATTGATTTGTACAACAAATAGTAATGCACACTTATATCCGTCCTTAGTTGCTTTTATTAATTCTTCAATATGTTTGGTACCCCTTTGAGTAGGGGCATCAGGAAAGTAAGTCCATCCATCTTCTTCTAAAGTAACTCCCTTGACTTCAACAAAACATATTTCCTCACCTAATAACTGAAGGTCAAATCTACTGTTTCCATAGATAACCTCTCTTTTAATCTGAGAATACCCTTTAAGTTCTTCTATGATATCGTTAGCAATAGCTTCATGGGCTAAGGCGTTGGGTAATTGTGAGTCTATGGAGATCCAAGAAGAACCCTTTTTGACCATTCTTAGTTCATATTGGGTTTTTCTTGTTTTAGAAGGGTGATAGGAAAGCATCACCTCTGCTCCAGGATACAATAACTCTCTAAGCCTTCCTGTGTTAGGGACGTGGCTTATAATTTCATTACCTGCCAAATCTATATGGGCAATAAATCTATTAGGCCTCTTAAGAAAATTCCCATAATATATGTCATAATTTAGTTTCATATAAATCCTCTCTATTATCTTTAAGTACATAAAGTATTAATAACTATTTGAATAATATTAACATAGCAAGAAAGGATAAGCAAATGGATCCTTGTAGTTGCTTTAAGATATGATACGTGGTAAAATATGGGCAGCTGGTTTAGAAGGTAGTGTAAAGTGAACTATGAAAACCCTGAGTCAAAAAATCGGCTCTTTTAGAACCTTGAAAATTGCAAAATATAGGATATTGATAGCTAACGCCACCCTTGACAGCATGACAAAGCAATGCTC
>JAAYPX010000258.1 GCA_012519565.1 Clostridiales bacterium
CATGATTAGAATTGGATATAGAACCCTGGATAAAGGTATAATTGTAGAAGATCCCTATGCAAAATATAATCTTCAACAGGCAACAAAACATGATATACCAATTGGGGTTTATTTCTTCTCAACAGCTATTAATGAAAAGGAAGCAAAAGAAGAAGCAGACTGGGTAGCAGATTTTATTGGACCATATCCCATTACTTATCCAGTAGCCTATAATTGTGAAGGGTTTACTGATCCCAATAATAGACAATACGGTATGACAAAGGAAGCCCGTTCCGATGTGGCCATCGCTTTTCTTGATCATATAAATAATTCAGGCTATACACCGATGTTTTATGCTGCCAAGAACGAAATGGAACAGAATTCACAGTGGAATACCGATATCCTAAGTCAGAGATATAAGATATGGGTAGCACAGTATCCTGATAATATAAAGGATAATATGAAATCATCCTATACAGGCAAATATGATATGTGGCAATACACCAGTAAAGGTCAGGTTCCTGGAATTGAACAAGCAGTGGATCTGGATATAGCATATTTTAGCTATAAGGAAATAGCTAAACCTAAGGATCCAAGAACAGAGGAAGAGGTTACAGCAGATCCTATAGCATTAATTCAATTTAAGGAAGTAAAGGAAACCGTTACTGCAAAGATTGAGACTAATTTAAGATCCTATCCTTCTACAGAGAATCCTGACACAGTTGTATATGTATTGAAGAACGGAGATACAGCCCAAAGAACTGGCATAGCAGATAATGGCTGGTCAAGGGTAGAGTATCAAGGGCAGACCCTATATGCTGTAAGTAACTACTTAACTACAGATTTAGAGTATAGGCCACCTACCCCTACTCCTATTATAATAGGGCCAACTTTTGATGAAGTTAATGAAGAAGTCACAGCAAAAGAAAAAACAAATCTTCGCAGTGAGCCCAGTACAGAAAATGATGACACAATAAAAGCTGTACTTTATTATGGTGAAATTGCCTTAAGAACTGGCATAGGAAATAATGGTTGGTCTAGGGTTGAGTATAATGGCCAGATATTGTACGCCCTAACAAGATATTTAACCACCGATTTGAATTATCAAGAGAATAAGAAACCAACAATAGATAATCCAGAGGCAGGTATAACCTTTACTGCAGTAAACGAGAAGGTTACAGCCAAGGAAGTAACAAATCTACGGCTTGTTCCTACTACAGAGATTGAAGATACTGTAGTAGCAGTATTAAATCATGGGGATATAGCCATAAGAACTGGGATAGGAGATAATGGCTGGTCTAGGTTAGAGTATGACGGCAAGACATTATATGCCGTGACCAATTATCTAGAAGAGGTTAAATAAAAGCAGGGGTTGATGAAACAACCCCTGCTTTATTATATATCGGTACGCTCCTTAATGAATTTTAGAAATTCTTCGGTTGAACCATCGAAGCCGTCTTTTTTTAGATATACAGCCCTGTCTGAACCCATGTAAAGATATATATATTCTTTGTATTCTCTTACATCCGCAATTTGGGCATATGGATACTTAGAGATATATTGGATTCCTGATAAGGTATAGTAATCGTCATAGAAAACATAGCTTGCTTCCATGGAATTATTCTTGCTATAGCTTTTCATGGTTTTATCTACTAATTTCTCAATGTGTATTCCTTGCAAGTAGAGGATTGCAATAGCAATAATTATGGATAATATAAAAAGTAAATAATTAGTATTTAAAAAGTAGAAGATTAATAATAGATAGGCAATAGCTGAAACTATCCACATACCTATATTCTTGAAGAATTTATTATAGTATTGAAAATCCTTAATAACTTGCTCTGAGTATACTGTTTTATTTATAAAATATTGGGTATCCTTTATATTATTTTCTTCCTTGTGTTTTTGCTCTTGGTAGAATTTTGCTAGTTTATCCGCCTTGATTGCACTTAGGGATTTTTGCTTTTTAACTTTTCTTTTATTAGATATAACAAGAAATATAACCAAAGCAATAATACTAATAACAATTATAATTAATCTAGTAACAGCCCGTTTAAAAGATTCTCTTTCAAGTCTATGAACCTCTTCCCTATCCTTGAATTCTGTGAACCGGGTTGAAGAAATTAACTCTTTGATGAAATCCTCATTTATATCTTCTTTGGGATTTTCCACATAAATATCATAGGATATAGATGTTCCGTTTACTATGGTTCCGTAATTTACCTCTATTAAATCCATACCTTGAAAGTTGGTCTGAATAACAAGACGAAAGAAAGGAGTTTCTTCATTGGGATATTTTTCAATAGTTATAACTGCATTTTGATCAGTTGTTTGGGTTAGGCTTTCTAAAAATTCATCTAATTCCTCTTCTGAGAGCAGTGAAAGGTGAAAGATATCCCAGGTTTTAGCTGATTGCTTACAGAGTAATCTGACCAAGCTACTAGTCTTAGTATCATAGAGGATAGCCAGCACTCCCATATCATCAAAGGATTCTTTTTCTTGTTCAGGATCTAGTATACCTGCTGTTCTCCATTGATCATCGGCACTAGGTGTATCCTTAGTTAATACAAGAATATGATCGGGAACATCAACTTCCATATTTATCAATGAAAATTCCAATGTTTTTGCTTCGGCTTTATATGCAGGGACAATAATACATATTAAAGCTATTATAACAGGTAGTAATCTAATTCGTATGTTCTTCATCTTATTATCTATCTCCTTAATATTATAATCGACTATTGTTCGCTATTATGGCTTAAAGGCTTGTACCTATATTAGGCGGCATACAGTTACCTTTAGGTGGAAAATGAAATACAATTTATATATAATGTATATTTTACCACGATTATTTACAAAATTCCATGGATTTTAATAATTAAGATATAAAAAATCATTAAATGTTTATTAAATTCAAAAATATCACAAGTTATAAGACCACATGGTTGGATATTTAGCATATATGCTGATTGCCATATTATAAACCATTTGCTATAATGTTCACTAATAATTGGATAAGAAATTAAATGAGTATTTTACCGCATCAATTGAATAAATACTCATATTTGCATTACCAAAAAAGTAAAGCTTTCAAAGAGCAGTCTATGATATAATAATTATAAAAAGGTGGTTTCAGTTATGAGCATACATGAATATTTAAACAACTATAGACTTATATTAGATGGTTCCATGGGCACTTATTTCCAAGCACTTGTTAATAAAGCAGATGCCTTATGTGAAATGGGAAATATAAACATGCCTGAGACCATCGGGAGAATACATAGAGAATATATCAAAGCAGGGGCAAAACTAATAAGAACCAATACATTTGCCGCCAATAAAGCAGTATTAAAGACGGATACAGAAGGACAGGTAAGGATTATTGAAGCAGCTTGCCGCATAGCTAAAGAAGCTAAAAACGAGAAGTTATCTGAATTTTCACCCCTTTGGATTGCTGGTAATATAGGACCTATTCCAGAGGATGCCAGTACTGAAGAGGCAGATATTTTAAATGAATATAAATTACAGTGTGATATATTTATTCGGGAAAAATTAGATGCTATTCATTTTGAGACGTTTTCCAGTTTAAAGTATATCTTGCAATTAATACCCTATATCAAGGAGAAAAAAAGGGACATATTTATCCTAGTAAGTTTTTCCCTTGATAAAAATGGTTATACTGGAGCGGGGATTAGTGTATCCCGTTTAGTTGAGCAAGTAACTGAAATTGATGGATTAGATGCCTTTGGTTTTAACTGTGGCATAGGATCGGGCCACCTATTGAAGTTACTAAAGAGAATCACATTGCCAGAGAATAAATATATCTATGCGGCACCTAATGCCGGATATCCCGAAGCTATGCAGAACAGAATGGTATTCATGGATAATGCGGAGTATTTCGCGGAGAATATTAAATTAATAGCTGATATTGGCATTGATATGCTCGGTGGCTGCTGCGGAACAACCCCGGAATACATCAAAGGTATTGTAGCTAATGTTTCCGTTGAGAATCCTGTTATCAATCGAAGAGATATAAGGAAGAAGATAAAAAGTCAGGCCCTATCTATCAAGAAAAATCCTGTTGAGCAATTGCTTAATAGTGGCAATAAGGTGATTGCTGTTGAGCTGGATCCACCTTATGATTCGGCTGTAGATAAAGTCATGGAATGTGCCCACCAATTAAAAAGCCTGGGGGCAGATATCATAACCATTGCTGATTCTCCTATGGGAAGAAGCAGAGTGGACTCAATATTAATGAGTATAAAGATTGCAGAAGATACCGGAATGAATGTAGTACCTCATATCTGCTGTAGAGATCGTAATATGATATCTATGAGGTCCACTATTTTAGGAGCATATATCCACGGAATTCGCAACCTACTTATTGTTACCGGAGATCCTGTGCCTCAGGCCAATAGAACATCCACCACCGGGGTATTTGATTATAATTCCTATCAATTGATGGAGTATGTTAAAGAGATGAACAAGGAGCATTTTATAGATGATCCTATTATATATGGTGGGGCTTTAAACCATAGACGGGGCAAAGTGGAGAATATTGCCAAGAGAATGCAAGGTAAAATTGAACAAGGAGCAAAGTTTTTCTTAACACAGCCAATATACTCCAGAGAAGATGCTGAAAGGATTCGGATACTTAAAGAAATGGTAGATACCAAAATACTCTGTGGCATTATGCCCTTGGTAAGTTATAGAAATGCTAATTTTATCAAAAACGAAATTGCAGGAATATATGTTCCCGATGAAATTATTAATAGATATGATCCAGATATGACCAGGGAGGAAGCAGAAAATGTTGGGGTTAGTATAGCCAAGGAGATGATTGAACTACTGGATCCTATTGCTGATGGTTATTATTTCATGTTACCTTTTAATAGGGTTAGTTTAATAGAGAAAATTTTTAAAAATTAATGTAGCAAGTTTACACATAGAAATGATTTATGAAAAATAATTTTAAAAGGAGGAAATGCCAGAAGAATGGTCTGGCTTACAAAATATGACAAGACAAGAATTTAAAGAATTAACCCAATCAAAAATTGTAATTCTTGATGGAGCAACTGGTAGCAATCTACAAAAAAAAGGTATGCCTTCAGGGGTATGTCCAGAAACATGGATGCTGGAGAATAGAGAGGCTGTTATAGAATTGCAGGCAGACTACCTAGAAGCAGGAAGCGATATAATTCTGGCACCTACTTTTACCGCCAATAGGCTAAAACTGGCTGAGTACGGATTAGAAGATAGTATAGAGAACTTTAATAAAGAGTTGGTAGCCTTATCTAAGGAAGCAGTAAAAAGATATGAAAGGGCAACAGATAAGCCCCGTAAGGTTTACATTGCTGGGGACTTGACAATGACTGGTGTACAGGTAAGGCCCCTTGGAACCCTTGACTTTGAAGACCTGGTAGATGTCTATAAAGAGCAGATAAAGTATTTATGCCAAGCAGGTGTTGACCTACTAATAATAGAAACTATGATGAGCTTACAAGAAAGTAGAGCTGCACTGTTAGCAGCCAAGGAAACTTGTGACCTACCTGTTCTAGTTTCCTTAACCTTGAATGAAAATGGCAGAACTATTTATGGAACTGATGCAAAGACAGCGATTATTGTGCTTCAGAGCATGGGGGCTGATGCTGTAGGAGTAAATTGTTCAACCGGTCCTGAGAAAATGTATGAGTTTGTAAGCACTATGAAAAAGTATGCATATGTTCCTGTCCTAGTAAAACCTAATGCAGGTATTCCAAAACTTATTGGCAATGAAACGGTATTTCCCATGGAAGCAGAAGAATTTGCAGATGAAATGTTAAAACTGGTGAATGAAGGTGCTGGAATAATCGGTGGTTGCTGCGGGACAACACCACGGCATATAGAACTACTGGCTGAAAAGGTTAAGGGACATCACCCTAGCCCCTTGGGAGAAGGACATATTAGGGCCTTAACCACGGAGAGAAATACCTTAGAAATAAAATTAGAAGGTAGACTATTAGTAGTAGGAGAAAGAATTAATCCTACGGGTAAAAAAGCTCTCCAGGAGGAATTAAGGGAGGGTGAATTTAATATAGTTACCCAGATGGCAGAGGAACAGGTTCAACAGGGGGCAGATATACTGGATATAAATATCGGTATGAGTGGCATAGATGAGAAGGAATTAATGCCTCAGGTGATGGAAGAGGTATTACAGTCTGTTAATGTACCCCTATGTATTGATTCAAGTAATAGTGAGGCGATAGAGGCTGCCCTGCGCCTTTATCCAGGAAGGGCATTAATCAATTCTATTTCCCTGGAAAAAGGTAAGGCTGAGAAATTACTACCTATAGCAAAAAAATATGGGGCTATGTTTATTTTGCTACCTCTTTCAGAAAAAGGACTGCCAAAAGATATGGAAGAGAAAAAGCAGATTATAAGTACTATAATAGATAGGGCATTAGAAATCGGATTAAGAAAAGAGGATATTATAGTAGATGGTTTGGTGACAACCATAGGTGCCAACCCTAAGGCGGCTAAGGAGACTATTGAAACCATACAGTATTGTAAGGAAACCTTAGGAGTAGCAACTATTGTCGGTCTATCCAATATCTCCTTTGGACTTCCACAACGTCAGTTTATTAATAGTACATTTTTATCTTTTATTATGCAAGCTGGTTTAACCATGGCTATAGCTAACCCATCCCAGGATTTATTAATGAATACAGCTTTGGCTGCTGATCTTCTATTAGGAAATGATGAAGATGCAGCTAACCGCTATATTACTGAAGTTAGAGCCAGTGTACAATTTAATAAAGTAAATGACCATGCTAATACCAATGATAATATCATTGATATTAGAAATGAATCCCATATATATGAAGCTGTTCTAAAGGGAAATCGCAAGAATATTCTTGCTTTAGTGGAAGAGGAATTGGAAGAAGGAACTGAACCTGGACATATAATTGACAAAATGTTAATTCCAGCCATAAATGAAGTGGGAGAATTATATGATAAGCAGATATACTTTCTTCCTCAATTGATAGCCAGTGCCAAGACCATGGAGATTGCCATTGCCCATCTTGAGCCTATGTTAGAAAAACAAGATAATACGGAGAGCAAAGGGACCATAATTATGGCTACAGTAAAGGGGGATATTCACGATATTGGAAAAAATTTAGTTGTCTTGATGCTTAAGAATTACGGTTATCGTGTAATTGATTTAGGTAAGGATGTTCCTGCAGATAAAATTATACAGACTGCTAAAGATGAGGATGCGGATATAATCGGCTTATCTGCCCTTATGACTACAACTATGGTTGAGATGAGGAATGTAATTAAGCTGGTTAAAGAAGCGGGACTAAGAACAAAGGTAATAATAGGAGGGGCAGTTATAACTGAAGGTTATGCCAAAGAAATTGGTGCTGATGGTTATTCCCCAGATGCACAATCAGCAGTAAGACTAGTAGAAAGATGCCTTTCTCAGCAATAAAAAAACAGATTAGGGCTTTCAACTTGGCAAGAAGGCCAATCTATTATATAATAATATATGTAGGTCATACTGATTGGAGGAGAAGGTTAATGGAGATTAGACTGGGCAGAACCGGTATAATAGTAAATAAGAATGGTTTTGGAGCCCTCCCAATTCAGAGAATTACTAATGAGGAGTCTGCCTTGTTGCTGAAGAAGGCTTATAATAGTGGCATCAAATTTTTTGATACTGCTAGGTTTTACACAGATAGTGAAGAGAAGATAGGTTATGCCCTTTCAGATGTTCGTAGCAGCATATATATTGCGACAAAAACTGCTGCTACAAGTGTGGAGGCATTCTGGAAGGATTTACATACATCCCTGGGATTATTAAAAACAGATTATGTGGATATATATCAATTCCATAATCCAAGCTTTTGTCCAAAGCCAGGAGATGGGTCAGGTCTGTATGAGGCAATGTTAGAAGCCCAGGAGAAGGGATTGATAAGATATATTGGTATCACTAACCATCGTCTTTCGGTTGCCTTGGAGGCTGCAGAGTCAGACCTCTATGACACAATACAGTTTCCTTTTAGCTATCTAGCTACTGAGCCTGAGCTAGAATTAGTGAAATTATGCCAAGAGAAGAATATAGGTTTTATAGCAATGAAGGCTCTATCAGGAGGTTTAATTACTAATTCAGCTGCAGCCTATGCTTATCTGGCTCAATATGACAATGTTCTTCCAATCTGGGGGATACAAAAGGAGATAGAACTGGATGAATTTATCTCCTATATAGATAATCCTCCATCTTTAACAGAAGATATCGATGAATTGATTACAAGGGATAGGAAGGAGCTCAGTGGTAACTTCTGCAGAGGTTGTGGATATTGCCTCCCTTGCCCTGCTAATATAGACATACCTAATTGTGCAAGGATGTCTTTGATGATACGAAGGGCACCAGTATCAGTCTATTTAAATAAAGACTGGCAAAATAAGATGAAGTTAATAGAGGATTGTATCCATTGTGACAATTGTAAAAACCATTGCCCCTATGGATTGGATACTCCAAAATTGCTGGAAGATAATTGGGCTGATTATAAATCATTTATATAAAAACAGAATTACTTATATCTAATTTAATGGTGTATTATAATATTATGTAAATATATCTATCTTAGGACAAAACCCTATAAATTGAGATAATATGATATGTAAACAAATAAATAAGTGAATAAAATATTAATTAAATTGGCAATCAATAAAATAAACTAAGTAAATAAGAAGACAATAGATAAAAAGAATAAGAGTTATAACAGTATAAAATTACAAGCAATAATATAAAAATCATCTATACAATTGCAATGTTAAAATATCAATATAGAAATAACAATATTATTATATAAAAAGGAGAATAAAGATGTTAAGTATAGGAATGAGAGCCCATGATATGCCGGCTGCAAACTTTGAAGAGCTGATATCCAAAATAGGTGGTTTAGATTTAAAATGTATACAATTAGCATTAAAAAAATCCATAACAGATATCAGCGTAGAAAATGAGGCTTTAACACCTGGACTAGCTTTCCATTTAAAGAAAATATTACATGACAATAATGTAAATGTATCAGTACTTGGTTGTTATCTTAATATGGCAACTCCAGATGAAGAAGAATTAAAGCAATCTATAGTTACCTATAAGGCTAATATGAGATTTGCAAAATATCTGGGCTGCGCTATGGTAGGAACAGAAACAGGTGCTGTTAATGTGGAGTACAAATATACCCCAGAGAATAGAACAGATAAAGCTTTAGAGATATTAGTAAAAAGTGTAGCTGAATTGGCAGACTATGCGGATAAGCTAGGTGTTACTTTCGGAATAGAACCTGTTAGTAACCATATTATATATGATGTTAAAAGAGCTAGACAATTATTAGATATTATAGATTCACCTAATGTACAAATTATCTTAGATCCTATTAACATTTTCACAGAAGAAAATTATGTGAATCAGGAAGAGATTATGGAAGAAGCATTTGACCTGTTAGGTGAGAACATAATTGCAGTCCATGTAAAAGACTTTATTATAAAAGATAACAAGAAAATAGGGGTTCCTATAGGTGAAGGTATCTTTAATTATGATAAGCTCTTATCCTTATTAAAGAAACATAAACCTTATATCCATGTTCTTATGGAAGATACCACCCCTGATAATGTGGTAGCTTCAAGAGATTTTATTCTTAATAAATTTAATAGTCTATAGATACTAAGCCTATAAAGTTATCTTAATCCGATTAATGACTAGAAAAGTAGCTATCAAGGTATAAAGAAGATCTCCTATCTTAGACCCAAAAGTATATGGTGAATGAGATAGGAGATTTATATTATGAGAATAAATCTGTATATACAAGGGGAACTAATAAGATCTAGGGGTAAAGATCCTTAAAAGGAACAAGTAATGGTTGGCTTCCCTAAGGGTGTGATCTCCTAGTAAAGGAAGAATAATGGATCTTATTTGGCAATCTAAGATGCCTTCTGTACCTTGTGCTTTGAAATCACGGATATTCTCTGTAGCACGGATGCTTTCCAAAGTGACATCGATATTAGGGCGGGATCTTTCTGATGCTATTTTAGCTTCAGCAGTTAACTTATCAAATTCCTTGCCAAAGTTATGGGCGGTTTGAATAAGTTCTTCCTCAGTGGGATCTAGTAAACCACGGATAAATTTAGCATGTTCGGCCATAATTCTGTTCCAAAAAGCTTCCTGTTCAAAGGCTTCCCTACGAGGATTAATTACTTCTCTAGCCTGTAATCTTCGTACTAAATGTTGATAAAGCTTAGCTTCCCTCATAATATGCTCGATTAGAAGCGGATAGTTTAGGGTAAACATTTTGCAGGCTAAAACATCATTTAAGATAGTTTTCTTAAATTGAATAATATCATCTAATAACCAGATAGCTCTTCGATTAAGTTCCATAACCTTTCTATCCAGCATCTGATTATATCTGCCTGGTAGTCCAGATAACTCCGAAACTGCCTTGGTTAATTTCGTATCTAAAGAGATGCCGCTATAAAATTCTGTGGCCTTCTCGGCTTCTAGAGTATATTCGGTAAAAGCCTGACCTGAAGAGAGGAAGTCTTGACTTACTATTCCATCAGATATTGCAATAACATCACATAGGAATTCTTCAAATGCTTTTTTTAATTCATCTGCTTTTTTAGTAAACTTAACATCTCTTGGTGTAAATCCAGCCTCTAAAAAAAATGCATGCTCTTTCATGATACGGGCAAAAAAGAGATGCAATTCTAGAGATTGTCTTGAAAATTCAAAACGTGAGAGCATAGGAACCTCCTTTATTTATGAAACCCTTCTGATTTCTATATTTATTTAATTCCTATTACCAATATACTAAAAAAGAAGTAAAAAGTTACGTTAGGGAGTAAAAAAAACAGTTATCCTAAGACCACAAGGTTCTGGGAATAACTGTATTACAATTTTAATATTATTTATTTGGAAGCAGTAGTTTTACTGCACTGGGTTGATTTTTTACAAAGATTTCATATCCACCTTCTTGAAATTCACCATCCAGAGTCCAAGGAATCTGTTGCTCCATGTAAAATGTTGCCTCTGAAGCTTTTATGAAGGTAACCATCTCGTTTCCCATTTCCTTTTTTGAGAGAAAGAGATATATTTTATGAAGATCTAAGGCTGTCTTTGGGGGTTTTACCAACAAGATCTCAAAGAGTCCATCGTTTAAATCCACAAGGTCAGTAGATAGTTTTAATATGCCACCAATAGAGGTGGAGTTGCTAACGGCTCCAAAGACATATTCATCTTCGTAGACTTCACCATTTACTTCAACTTTTACATGGTAGGGACGGATATTAGGAATATCCTTAAGACCTTCAAATACATAGGCCAGGTGGCCAATGGTATTCTTAATTGATTGAGGGGTGAGATAAGAACTACTGGTAAATGCCCCAAAGGAAGCAATATAATTAAAATACCTACTATGGTTAAATTGACCAATATCAAAGACCTTTATTTGGCCGTTCATAATTGTATCCGCAGCCTTGTCAATATTACTTGATAAACCAAGGCTATTGGCAAAATCATTGGTGGTACCAGCAGGGAGGTAACCAATAGGCACTTGTTTACTAAGCTGTAGTGCCCCTGATATCACTTCATTGAGGGTACCATCACCTCCGCAGCAGGCAATAATATCATGGGAGAAGCCATGCTCTAAAACAAGATCTGTGGCATGACCTTTTCCAGTAGTAATCTGCAATGAAACTTCATATTTATTTTTTTTAAAAATATCTATTATTTTAAGCATGTTAGATTTAGAATTAAGTTTTCCGGCCACTGGGTTGAATATAAATAATATTTTATTAGGTTTCTCAGCGCACGTCATATGGGATATCTCCTTTATAATACCCTCCATAGAGGGTGCTACTAATTGTAATTATAACCTTTATACCCTGTTTTAAAAAAATAATCAAGATTTATTACACATTTTTCATATATAATTAAGGAATTCGAGATATATCTTAATTCTTTCTTATTTTTAAATCAAAATATAATCTTTATACAAAAGCTTTACTTTGCCATTTACCTGAATAATACCTAAGTATTGCAATAGAGCAACCAAAAGCCCAGGATATTGGAGTAGCTATCCATATACCTGTAATCCCCAAGTGTCTTACTAAGATATGGGCAAATACAATACGGGCTCCAAGTTCAAATAAACCTGCCATGGTTGATACATTTACATCCCCAGAACCACGGATTACCCCAAGATAACTATTCATTATTCCAGCGATAAGATAAGCGATACCAATAATTGTTAAGTATGTACTACCGATTTCAATGGATTCTGCAGCTGTAGCAGGATCTAGGAATAAGGACAATAATTGCTCTTTAAATATTAATACCAAGGCTGCTATGGCAAAGCAGGCGGGTAATATAACAGATAAAGTTTGATATAGGGCAGTTCTGATACGATCATAATTCCTAGTTCCAATGTTTTGACCTGTAAATACTGAAAGGGCTGTGGATAGTGAAACCACCACTTGTATGGTAACAGAGTCTATCTTAATAACAGCTGCGTAGGCTGCCATGGTTGCAGTACCAAAGGTATTCACAAGGCTTTGAACACTCATACTACCAAGGGTTATAAGTGTTGATTGTAGTGTCATAGGAATTCCTGTTCTAATTATTAGAATAATTTTCAACATATCTGGTTTAAAATCTAGCTCAGTAAGGTTTAGTTCCTTACGTCTTCTAATGATAACAAAAATACAGGTTGCAGCAGATAAAAACTGAGCTATAATCGTTGCATAAGCTACTCCAGCTACGCCAAATCCCAATACTATTACAAAGTATAAGTCCAATATAATATTGGTAATTGTAGCAACAATTAAGGCTATTAGGGGAGTTCTTGAATCGCCTATACTTCTTAGTATAGCAGTGGTTGCATTATACAGAATAACTCCTATGATTAATGTGAAATTTATCCGCATATATAATATAGAACCGGCTTGTATTTCTATAGGTATTCTAAGTAGTTTCACAAAAGCTGGTATTAACAAGTTACCTAAAGCTGTAATAACTATGGTCATGAGGATTACAATATTAGCCAAGGCTATAACAGTTTTCTTAAAATCTTCCTTCTTTCCTATACCATAATATTGTGAAAGAACTATTTCAGTTCCTCTACAAAAGCCATTGATTAAGGCAGTCATTAAAAAAATAGCAGTTCCAGTGGTGCCAACTGCTGCTAAAGCATCCTCTCCTATAAATCTTCCTACTACTATAGTGTCAACAAGATTATAAAACTGTTGAAAAATATTACCCAGTAACATAGGTAAGGCAAATTTAAGAATGACAGGTAAAGGTTTACCTGTAGTCATTTCATTGTTATTCATTTCATTGTTATTCATTATGTCTAACCCTCCGCTAGTTATTATTAGTATATTGTTTAATGACTATTATATCATAATCAAAAAATAAAAAATTTCAATAGTAATTTGAATTGTGCTATAAGCTATAATTTGCTATACTATTATAAATAATGAGAATAAGTAGTTTAGAAAGAAATAGGAAGGGCATGGTGTAGTATTATGAAACTTTACATTAAGCAAAAAGCATTTTCCATAGGTGATAAATATGATATATATGATATTAATCAAAACATTGTATTCAATGTAGAAAGTGAGCTATTTACCATAGGCGCTAAACTCCATCTGATGGATACCTTGGGAAATGAACTTTATTACATCAGAAAAAGAATTACATTTATGCTTGCCCGTTATGAAATCTATAGTAAGAATACACTTTATGCAGTAGTTAGTCAAGAATTTTCATTTTTCAAGCCAAAGTTAGTTGTGGAAAGCGCTTACGGCAGATTTAATATCAGTGGTAATTTCTTAAGTAGGGATTATGATATTACTAAGAATGGATCTTATTTTGGTAGCGTTCATAAGAAATGGTTATCCTGGGGAGATAGTTATGAATTGGATATTCCCCATAATGAGGATGCGGCATTTTTCTGTGCCCTAGTTATTGCCATTGATAATTGCTTGCATAATGAAAATGATTGATAGAGGATTAAATTTAACAAAACTCTTGACACAGTAAAAACCATAGTTTATAATAACTTCAATTTAATAGGTTAGCAAAAGCGTTGAAGAGAAGAAGTAGTAGTTAGTGGAACAAACAGAAAGTAACCGGTTGATGAGAGGTGCATGGGAAGCTGATTATGAATACATCTTAGAGCTGCGCACCGAAGTTATACAGTAGGCTGCGACGGTTTCCTGCACCCGTTATAGTGCTAGAGTATCGTTTATAGGGCAATAATAATTTTATCTATTTTGGCATTTGAGATATAATAGTTATGTCATCGAGACCTTTATTTATTGCTAGAATAAACCGTACTTGAAGAGGCGGACAATGTGAATTGTCTGTAAACATTGGGTGGTAACGCGAGATATGCTCTCGTCCCTTTGCATAGGGGCGGGAGTTTTTTTGTTATAAAGATTTATATTCGAAACCTTACTGACAGCCTATCATAACAATTATTTCTGATGATCTTGCCCCTACAATTATTTTTGGTAGGGGTTGACAGTTAAGCAAATGTGATAATAAAGGAGCTGATAATCATGGAAATATCTATTGAGGAACAGATTAGAATTATAACTAAAGGAGCTAGCTCCATAATAAATATGGAGGAATTACGGGTAAAGCTAGAGAAAGCTAAGAGAGAAGAGCGTCCCCTGATAATTAAATTAGGATTAGATCCCAGCGCCCCTGATATTCATTTAGGTCATGGTGTTGTACTTAGAAAAATGAGGCAAATGCAGGATTTAGGACATAAGGTTGTGATTATTATAGGGGATTTTACAGGGAGAATAGGAGATCCCACAGGTAAAACTAAGGGACGTAGTACTTTAACAGTAGATGAAGTGAAAGAAAATGCAGCAACTTACCAAAATCAAATATTTAAGATACTAGATAAAGAAAAAACTGAGCTTAGATATAATAGTGAGTGGCTTAGTAAGTTAACTTTGGAAGATGTGATTAACCTAGCTTCAAGCACGACTGTTGCTCGATTGCTGGAAAGGGATGACTTTCATAACCGTTATAATAATAATTACCCCATTGGGCTACATGAATTTTTCTATCCATTAATTCAAGCCTACGATTCCATAGCTATTGATGCAGATATAGAAGTAGGAGGTACAGACCAGACCTTTAACTTACTTACGGGTAGGACTTTACAGAAATATATGGGTAAGGAGCAGCAGATAGCCATATTTATGCCTATCCTTGAAGGCTTGGATGGGAAGGAAAAGATGAGCAAAAGTCTAGGGAATTACATTGGTATTGATGAAGATGCACTTGTCATGTTTAAGAAAGTAATGGAGCTTCCTGATCAGTTAATTCTTAAATACTATGAGCTAGCAACAGATATACATCCTGATGAAATTGACTTAATAAGGCAGGAAATGGCACAGGGAAAGAATCCCAGGGATATAAAATATAATCTGGCAAGAACTATAACATCTCTTTATCATTCGGAGGAGGATACATTACGGGCTATGGACTTCTATAATACAGCATTTGTTAAAAAAGCTATACCTGATGATATACCAGAGCTTATTATAGATTGGGAAAAAGATCTATTAATAGATATTATACCAAAACTCGTTCAGGAGAAAATAGTTCCATCAGGTAGTGAGTTTAGAAGATTATTACAGCAAGGTGGAGTTCAACTTAATGGAGAGAAGATAGTAGATCTAGATTATGTACTTGTTACCAATGATGTATTAAAAATAGGGAAGAAAAACTTTATCCGAATAATTAAGTGATTTATGATAATGATATTGGCATTTAATTTGCTGCAAGCAATACTTAAAAGTTGCTACCTTAATGCGCTTTTAATGGGGCAATGGAATAATCAGTTAATAATAGATGATGAAAAATCTCTAGAAATATGTTATTATAATTTCTAGTGCTTTAAATTTATTTAATTTTACTTTGCTTTAAGGTGAAAGGAGGAGGGCAGGCATTTAGCTTATTACTTATTGCTTGCGTCCGTTACCATCATGAAAAGAATACCAGTATTATTTCAACTGATTATTATATTAAGTATTGTACTAATCATACCATTATCTATAGTAAGTCAATATTTTAGTAGTAACATGATTCAATATTCTGAGGATGAGATTGTTAGTACAGAATTGTCCAATTTAAGATCAGATAGTAGATTGACAGAAACAGTTCTGTTTAATGCTATTGATGATGCATTTCAACTGGTCCAGGATGGAGCATTAAAGAAAATAAAAAACATAAGAACATATAAGGAATTAAATTCTGATTACGAAAATATACTTGTTGGGCTAAATGTATATAATGCAATTAAAACTATTCAATCCAATAATAATGAAGTATATTCAGCATATTTTTATCTAGAGGGTGCCGATTATGTAATTTCATCTAATAGAGGAATAGTTCTTATTGATGATTTCGCAAGTGTGGATTGGCTTACAACTTCCGACAATGGAAGTGGGGCTAAAGGTGTATGGTATTCTCGTAAAATAAGTAAATCCTCTATTAATGAATTAAAAGTTGGAATTGATAACGGAGAGTTAGATGTCCTATCCTATGTATATCGGTTAAACAGTCTAACAACCTCTACTAGGGGAGCCATAGTAATTAATTTTTATGAAAGCAGAATTAGTGAAGAACTCAATGATTATAATAGTAGTAGTAATAAGAATGTATTTATTATTGATACAGAGGGGAATGTAATTACCCACAGTAATAAGGAGTTACTATACAGTAATCTCCAAGAGGACCCGATGATTAATAAGATTATAGAAGCCAATACTAACAATGGGCATGAGCTTTATAATATGAATAATAAGAATTATCTATATTCTTATTACAAAATTCCCCGCCTTGGTTGGATATTTATTAGTACCCATCCTATGGATGCTCTGATGGAGAAAACCAATAATCTATTGCAAAATTATGTCTTTATGACTATCATGGCGATTTTAATAGGTACAGCCTTATCAGTGGCTATAGCCTATGGTTTTTCTAAACCTATACGACAATTGGCTAGAGAAGTTAAGAAGACATTCAAATTTGATAAAATTAAAAATCACAGAAATGAATTTGCCTTTATAACAGAGGCCATGGATGAATTTCAGAGGCAGGAGAATAAACTTAGGGAGGCTTTAAAAACACAAGAAAAAGAAACTAAGAAGATGGCCTTGTATAATCTACTTCATGGAGATTTAAAAGAGGAACTGGAGATAGATGTAATTGAGGAAATGTTTCCCCATGAGTTTTTTGTGGTCATTATAATGACATTGGATAAATTAGATAAATACAGGGATAAGACTAATTCAGAAATACGAAGATACCGTAGAAGTTTATTATATCAAATTTTTGATAAAGCTTTTCCTGCCCAATATCATGTTAGTAGTGCTAGATATGAAGGGGATGAAATTGCTATAATTATTAATTCTGATATAGAAAATAGATCAGAATTGATTGAAACTATACAAAACAGCCTACAAAGTATCAAAAATGATGTTCAACAGGTTCTAGATAATACAGTAACCTTTGGCATAAGTAAGATACATCGACATAGGGATAATGTAAAAGAATGTGTTTTTGAAGCCACAGAAGCCATTAAAAAGAGGATGGTGGTGGGTGGCGATAGCATCCATTTATATGTAGATGACAATGCCTATAATATGAAGTTTCATTTCTTTCACAATAATGAGAATAGAATTGTTAATTATTTAGATTCCGGTGATGCCGAAGGTGTCAAAAGAGAGATTATGCAGATTGTCTCCGAAATTAAAAAAATGGATAACATCACTAATGAAAATATTCTCTTGATTTTTAGTCAATTAATAGGAACAGCTGTAAAGTATCTTGCAGATAATAATATTAATGCAGGTAAGGTATTTGGCAATAAGATAAATAATTATGCTGTAATATGGTCTATGGATACTGTAGATGAGATAGCCGATTATGTTAATGGCCTATTCCAATCAATTATATCATATTCTACCAAGGAGCAGATCAACAGTGTTGATTATTGGCAACTAATAGACAAGTATATAAATGAACATTATAAGGAAGATTTCTTATTTGAAGATTTGGCTGATAATATAGGTATAAGTTATTCCTATATGAGGAAAATAGTAAAAAATGAAACAGGCAAATCTCTAATTGATCTACTAAATCAGCTTCGTATAGAAGAAGCAAAACGATTATTAGTAGATACTGATGACAATATTTTAGATATTGCACTAAGCGTTGGCTATCGTAATACACAAAGTTTTAATCGGTATTTTAAAAAATATCTTGGAATATCACCAAATCAATACCGTAAACAGGTTGCCAATAATATGGCCGATGATAATTCTACTACTTAATCTTAATTTTAAATAAATATAATATCTATTGTACCTGGCAATATATATAGAATAAACCCGTATAAGACTTCAGTCTTGTACGGGTTTTATGACGTTTTTGACAGTTGTTATCAGATTTGATTATTTTAGTGGCAAATAGCATAAACTAAAAGATGCAAACCAATACAATTAAAATAACATTGCCTATGAAAGGGGGGTTGTTTAATAGTTTTGCACTAATAATCAAAAGTGAAAGCTGTTATCAAAGGTCGATATTTACAAAAATAAAAATATAGACTAAAGTGTTAACCAGTGACAGCCCAGAAAAATCTTGTATATGCAACTTATATTTGCAAGTTATACTATACAAATTAAACAAAAATTAAATTATAGGCTGTTAGAAAATATGGTGAAACGGAAGGAGTATGCAATATCATGGCAACTGCAAAGACCAATACTGGCAAGCAGCAGGTTAGTTCCCCAATAACCAATGGGCGAAGACGTAAGAATAATAGTTCATATACATCTACCGGTAAAAAAAAGAGCCCCATCTTTTATCTAAAAAAAGATTGGCAGCTATATGTCCTGTTAATTCTACCATTACTATTTGCTTTATTATTTAAATATGGTCCTATGACAGGTTTGGTAATCTCATTTAAGGACTATAAGATAATTAGAGGGTTTTGGGATAGTAAATGGGTTGGATTTGATGTATTTAAGAGAATCTTTTCTGACAAGCAGTTCTGGTCAGCTACCAGAAATACTTTACTACTTAATGGACTAACCCTATTAGCAGGATTTCCTGTGCCTATAATTTTATCATTACTATTAAATGAGCTTACAGGAAAATATTTTAAAAGAATAACACAAACAGTATTATACCTGCCTCACTTCCTATCTTGGGTTGTTATAGGTGCTTTAGCATATCAGCTATTTGGATATGGTGATGGTGCAATTAATAACTTATTGGAATCCCTTGGTGCTTCAAGAATTCCATTCCTACAAGAAGATGTGAATTGGCTTATATCCTATGTTTTAATAAATGTATGGCAAACAATGGGA
>JAAYPX010000035.1 GCA_012519565.1 Clostridiales bacterium
ATAGTCCTATAATCTACATTTAAAACCTGCTCTAAATAAGTAACAGCCCTATCTACCCAGGTATCAAGATAGTTATCCATAGCAGTTGTAAAATTATTATATCTTGTTGTTTCTCTTATATGTGATGGGGGAGCATAATCCTCTCCTAAAATCAACGGTCTTAGTTCTCCTCGTTCTCTAACCGTAGCCCCTTCAAATATGAATCTCATATCATAGTATTCATTGGGATAACTAGCCAGTATATAGGGGTACATGTCTGCCTTTTCAGGTAGACTGCTTGTTCTTAATAACTGGCCATCAGGACTAAGTTTAGCCCTTAGGGTTTTATCTCTTAGCATTTTTAGGCAGTTTAAGGCACCACTTCTTGTGATACGACTATTTACTCGAAACTCCCTATCAGATGAATAAGCCCCATTACTATATCCCTTAATAAAACCTTTTAGATAGCATTTAACAATATCTTCTCTAAAGGATTTCTTGGCTTTGTTAATATCTGAAATCCTTTTCTCTAATGCCAGTTCAACTAACTTGGGATCTAGTGTATCACCATAGAGATATTCGTCTGCACGATTAATAAGAGCAGCTGCTTCACCACGGGTTATCTCTTTAGTATAAGATTTAAATTCTCCATCTTTAATTATACCTACTTCTATTAAGGCATTAACATAGCCAGATTTCTCTTTCCCAGTAACAGGTCCTATTATTAGTTTATCTGCTATTTCTTTAGCAAATTCCTCTACGGTTATGAACTTACTAGCTGCATCTGCCTTCTTAGGAACTGTAAACACTAATAACATACAGGCAAAGACACTTAATAGGACTACTAACATACTTTTACTTCGATTTCTCATGAGTATACTCCCCCTTTATCATTCTTCATTATTATTTGTCTTATTTAGATTACTAATATTTCTAAGATTAATATTAAATATAAGAACGTTTGTCATTATATTTATAATCTCATGCTTTAATTAACTCATTTCTTAATAGAATTAATTTTTTCTATAATTAGGTCTTGTACCCACTCAGATGGTACTCTTGCGCCACGTTCCCAATCTTTAATAGTTCGGATAGGTATACGTAGCATTTTACTTACATCTTGCTGTGTCATATTAGAATATTTTCTTACAATCTTAATACGATCTACCCAATTATTAATTGCTCCCTTATCAAAATTATAAATGATTGCATTATCTTCAATTTCTATCAAGATTTCTTCTCCAACTACACAATTACCTGCTATTGTTAAATTTGTTCCCTCAAATTTTATTATACATGGTCCATTGTGCTTAGGAGATAATCCTGTTTTTGCATCAACTACTATCTTTTTAGAATATAATTCACTTTTTAGTTCTTTAGTTAGCTGATACCACTTCATTCCAACTAGCTTATTCATACCAACCACCTTTTTATATATTATAGATTAACTCTTATACTTATATAATAGTACGCAATGCATACTCTGTCAACATCTAATTGGTATATTTTTTAAATTTTTACAAATTATTTTAGTTTTTTCCAGGAATAATTAAACTTAACATGTTACTGTAACCTTCATAGCTTTATAATATTTATCTCTTAATAGTTCTACTAATTCTGTAGGATAACCTTTCAATGTAGTTATATACATATCTTCTGTTCCAGAGTTAGTTATAAATAAATCTTTCCTTCCATTACAATTACATATTAAAGTTTTAATACTTGCATCTCTTTTTAAGCTTATTCGCATCTTAAAGAATTTGCTTCTTGAATTCCATCTGATTTGTGTATGTTTTATATCGTCATAATATACTTTAGCATAACTATAGCAATGACCTTTGCGAAATAATTCTCTTTCATATATCACAATGTAATCATTATGTAGTTCTATATACTCTGTTTGATATTCTGGATCATTTATATCAAACCAAATAATTCTTAATATTAATCTGTGTATCAAATGTAAAATACAGCTCCCTTGAGCCAATACAATTATAATTTTACATATTACCTTTATAAATGGATCATATATACTGTCCAATACTAATGCCATGCTAAGTACTAATAGGATAGAGATAATAATATGTAATATGATTTCTTTATTAGATATTTTCGGTTTTTGTACTACCTCTCTTACATACCGTCTCACAAATTACCTCTTTTCATAGAAAAATATTAATGTTCTTTATTAGAATATTAATCTAATCATTTAAAACCAATTATTCATATATTTATGGTACTGTATAATCAGGGGCATGGATTTCATTAGGACAACAGATTTCACAACCATAGGCCCCTTTGGCTACGCAATCCTTGATTGAATAGTATGGTTTATTATCATATAGTAAAATATTTTCCTTAAGTTTAGGACAAGTACTTATGTGATATACTAAATACCATTTCACTTGCTCTAAATAATATGTCCTATCTTTTGATATTTTGGCCCCTGCAGATGCAATACGGTTATATACCTCTCCTACTTCATTACCATAGGGGTATCCTTGAAATACTACAAACATACATAAATTATCTAGGTATAGCATCCATATATCTTCTGACATCTGAGGCAAGGCAAAATTATAAGTAATACCATACTGGGAAGCTATATGATTATGTAGGCTGGTATGATATGCCATGGTACTTTCTATACATTCTTGTATTGCCCCTTTTCGAAGCAAATAAAAACTCTCTTCTGACAGTAAAAAGTGACTAGGTCTTGCAGTAAAGTATGTAGGAAATACATTCTTCACTTCCTTATAATTTAGTTTATATACACTACCATTTTCACCCAATACACCATTCTTATCATATAAGCTTATATTTTCATCCAAGGTAAAACCATAGATAAAATCTTCATCTTCATAGTAATAGGGAAGTTTTTCAGACCACCTTTGAGATATATGACTTCCACCATCTTGGCTGATATACTCTTGGTAATAGTAGATATAATATCCATCTTCTTCTGTTACTGCAATAATAGGGATATACATAGATAGTTCTGCTTGTTTGCCCTTATCTGATAAAATTCCAAAGTTAGTATATAAGGAAGCATAAAAACTATCTATTGCCTTTTCTTTACTTACTATTAGCTGATTATTCTCCCCTATCTGTAATAGATTTGAGATCCCATCATCTATAGCCACTCTTAATTTTCTATCAATACTCTCCTTTTCATTTATGACATTCATCAAACTATCCGTTTTTATATCTGCTATTACTACTGTAGATATTATCAAGACAACAAAGGCTAATACTAAGTGATATATTTTCATCAGTATAAATATTCCTTTCATTAGTTCTTCTTGTATTTTAGGGCAAAGCTTCTATCTATAAATTAAGGTTTCTATTTTTCTTCTCTTATATATCCACCATTCTTTACATGAATAAAATCCTGATTTATACCTTTTATTATAGCTCCCAGAATACTATTGCCTAAACCTTTGGTTTTGTTGGTAACTTTAACTTGTATGTAATCATCCTTTGAAAACTTATATACTTTATTCTCATCATAAATTATCCGTAAAATATCCCTATCATAAATGTTATTTTCATACTCTAGGATATTACCTGTAAATACTGGTGTTTTAGCTGCACAATAAGGGCAACCGGGGTCTGTTCCATCTGGATATAGTTCATACAAACGATTACATACAGGACATTTGGTTAGATTTCTCTTAGTAATTACAGTTATATACACATACTTTCCCTTATAACTTAAGGTTACTGTCTGTGTCCCAACATAATTCGTATCTAGGTTATCTAGGTACTCTGAATAAAGATACTCTGTTCTACCGTCCATATAGGTTGCAAGTAAAGTTACATGGTTATCAGGTAGGCCTGTACCTTTATATATCTCTATTACCCCATTACTTGGTATAACTAGCTCTAGCTTACTTAAATATGCCTTACAGAAGGGACAGCTAGGGTCTGAGCCATCTGGATTTAAGTTGTATGTATGGCCATTTTCACATGTTTTACTTCTAGGGACTACACTAACTGTTATATCACAAGTATGGGTAGTTGATACTAGACCTACGACATTTACATAGCTTAATGTAGCAGTTTTATTTTGCACTACTTCTTCTGTTGAAAATGTTGTATTTGCCTTTAAGATATTGGTTGAGCCATCCATATAAGTTACACTTATTGTTGTGATTAAGGGGTCATTGGTATATACTGTTTGAACTGGATGAGTAGGTTCAACTTTAACTATTATTTGGGAGCAAACAGGAGATAGCTCATTACCAGCTTCATCATAGTAAGCACCTTCTTTTTTACCACAATTAAGTGTATAGTTACTTGTAGTTCTATAAGCTATATGTGTACCGCCATAAGAACCAAGTTCATTACATGAGCCACTACCTTCTATTTCTCCCCGGCACTGCCAATATTGATCCATTGATACTGAGCTTAGGTCTAATTCCATATCTTCACCACAATAAACGCATGTACCATTAGTTAGAGCTGGTTCAGTACCCCCTGCTTCTTCATATACTGATTTGCCGCAAGGACATCTATATGTGTATTCATAATGTACTACCATTCTACCTGTAAAGGTTCCGCATTCATATTCTTCTCTATCTGAACCAGAATAAGTATAGCAATCACTTGTATGCACATGCTTTGCTGCGTGATAGCATTCGTCTGTATGTACATGAGTAGGTGAAGGCGGTGTTCTTTCGGCTTTTGCTAAGATGCTTTCATTAGTCTCAGTATTAAGATTGCCACTGTTATCAATAGGATCTTCTACATGGGGAATATCGGTATATACTGGTACATATGTATACTTATTCTCTCCTGTATAGGATTTATTTTGCTCTTCTATTATCTCTTCTGCTGTCCTAAACCTATACTCAGGTTCAAAGCTGTAATGTCTATGCTCTAAAGATATATCATATAAGAGTCCTGTGGCTGATAACCTATTTACATAATATTCATACATTTCTTTACTTATATATCCATTACTTCTAATATCCTCAACAAACATTTCCGTTTGTGCTTCAACCAATAATTGAACTATTCCATCTTGCTTAAAACCAAAGAATATAATTGGAAACAGAAATAATACTAATATAGCTATTAATATATCTATTATTTTATCAACTGGATGTTCCACCGCTTACTTCACCTCCAAACGCCATTCTTTTCTCCTCTTTTGCTAATCTCATAAATATTTTTTGAATATTAGACCTGAGAGACGTTTTACGATTAGTTACTGTTACAGTTATATAATCACCCTTCTTCATATCATATCTACCATGCTCATAAAGTCTCCCTATTATCTCATTGGTATAAGTAATCTCATAGTAGAGGATTGTCATATCAGCTATATCATTATGGCAATAGGGACAGCCTGGATCACTGCCATCCTGGTTAAGGTGATAGTTATGTCCATTTTCACAAGTCACTGTTGTAAAATTATCTATTACCTCTATGGTTAAATTGGTTTGAAGGGAGCCATAGTGTACAGTTACTGTTTGCTGTCCTAATTGACTAGGATTATAATTACTAACTTCATATCCGCTATATACCAATTCCCTATACTCATGGCGATAGATTAAGACTACTTCCAAATTTAAATCTGTCCCAATAGGCACCTGACTACCACCATTTCTTAATCTGGCTTCTATTGCTACAATGACCTTGGCACATTCTGGACAACCTTGCCTAAATTCAGTACGACTATATTGATAGCCACAATAAGGGCAGATATTAATATCGTTGTTTAGAACGGTTACTTTTATCATTTCTGACTGATTTTTATAATTAATAGTAACATCAAATACACCGGCCCTATTAGGTAGTAAATTTGAAGTCCAATCACTTACCACTTCTGTATGACCATCTCTATAAATTGCTGTAACTGTTACGGGAATAGGACGATACATTTCAATAGTCACTTCCTTAGGCTGTACATCTATTCCTATAAGCTCTGTTTTACAGTATGGGCAGCCGGGGTCTGTTCCATCGGGATTTAGTGGATATGTAGCATTGCATACAGGGCAAACCTTTTCATTCGGCTTTACTATTACTGTGATATATTCCTTTAAGCCCTGATATGTAACAGTTACCTGCTGTACTCCTATTCTATAGGGGTCAAAATCACTACTCCACCCAGTTACATCGATAACATGTCCATTACGAAAAACTCCTTTAACTGTAATAGGTAAATTCTCACCTTTAAATAAGGTTATTTCTTTTGGTGTTACCGATATAGATACAAGAGTGCTTTTACAAACAGGGCATCCCTGATCCACATCATTATCATCAAGATAATACCTGGTGCCACACACAGAACATACCTTACTCATATGCGTAACTTTTACATTTGTGCTTGTGGTTTTGGTTATCCCATTTTCAGAATAAGAGATTGTAGCCGTTTGACTTCCAATATTTCTATTATTAAATCCTGATATATAAAAAGCTGTTGTAGTTGTACTAGTTCCATCCTCATAGTTAACCCTTACGGTAAAGGATGGATTTTGATATCTTTCAATGGTTTGAGTGGAAGGTGCTACTGATATACTGGTTATATTAGGCTTTACTGTAATAGCTACACTGCTAGAGACTGTTTTACTATTCTCGGTATAGGAAAAGGTAACTGTTTTCCTTCCTGGCCCACTACTCCAACCTGTTTCCACATACTGACTACTTGTAAGTGTTATTGATGTATTATTTTCATAGATTACTTTCACTGTGAATGTAGGTTTCGCCCCATTATAAACTGTGATTGATGATGGTGTTACCTCTAGCTTTGATACGTTAGGCTTTACAGTAATAGTCACACTGGCTGTTACCGTTTTTCCGCTTTCGGTATAGGAAAAGGTAACTGTTTTCCTTCCTGGCCCACTACTCCAACCTGTTTTTTTATATTGGGCGCTTGTAAGGGTTTTGGAATTCCCATTACCATAGTGAGCTTTAACAGTATATGTAGGCTCTGTTCCGTTATAAACTGTTGTAGCTGATGGGACCACAGTTATTGATTGCAGGCTTGCCAAAACTGTTACTGTAATAGTGGTGGTTCTTGTTCCACTTGTCTTTGCATTGCCTACTTTCCCACTGTATGTTAAAGTTACTGTCTGTGTACCCACCTTATTTTTATCAAATCCCGTGGCAGTACAATTAACTATGCCAGTTGTCCCATTTAAAAAAGTTGCTAGTGCTGTGGTATCAATGTCTTGGCCTTCAGTTATGGTCTGGTTTTTTCCTGTTATAGAGGTTACAACAAGGTGGCATATAGGGCTAACAAGATTACCTGAAGCATCATAATATGCTCCTTCTGTTTTTCCACAAGACAATGCATAATAATCTTTATATACGGTTGATGTACAAGCCTTATTATAATCATTAGGATTTGTTGAATAGCCTGAGCATTCATCACAGCGATATTCAGTCGTACTCTTCCCTGTATAATATAAGCTACCATCACATTGCTTTTGTATTGCCCCATCCCATATCCATGCTCCACAATCGGTACCTCCACCATAAACATATTCGGTGGTATATCCACATGTATCACATTCATACTCATATAAAGTTACAACATCACTATAATATCCATCACATTCCTCTTTCTCTCTTGTTCTTGCTCCTGTATAACATCCTCCTCTTGATGTAGGTTTTCCAGAATGAACATGCTTTGTTCCATCATAACAATCATCCGTATGTATATGGGTTGCAAACGTACTTATATTTCCACTTGCTTCTATAGTAGATGATATTAGCTTCATACCTGTTACTGGTAGATAATTCTTATCCACTGATGCCAGAAGCACCCCTGGCAAAGTATATTCTGATATAATATCCCCTGCTGTTTTAGGCCTTGCATGTTCTATCTCTATATCATATAACTCTCCTGTAAGGCTTAGTTTATTGAGATATTCTTCATATACTTCCTGTGTTATACTGCCCTCTTTACGTACCTTGTCTGTAAACTGCTCTGTATAATGCTCCGTCATATGATCCATTGAAACAACTTGAAATCCAGCCACATATTGCAAGGGATATATTAAGATTAGTATAATGGCCAAAACTATTGATATAAAACGTCCTAAGGAATCCATTATGACACCTCTTTCATGTATAATTTCATGTATATATCTTTTTAACAGTGTCCAATTGCTTATATGTAAATCTTCTTATCCCCTTGTAAAAGGAGTATTTTTCTAATTTATTGGTATTTACTTTGCTATCATATATTATTGTAAATCGTGAATTTTTATATATTTTATAGGCTGTTTCAACTCTATAAACATTAATATCACTTCTATTTTTTTTAATAAATTCCTTTGTAAGCTCAAATAATTTTTCTATTTTATCTGAGGGCTCCTTTGTAACTATACTAAGATAAAGCTCCTCTAAATATAAAAATATTCTATCGTTGATACTAAGGTTATTAATAAAAGATCTAAATGCTTCAATACATCCTTTTGCCCTATCCCATCTGTTAAGGTCCATGTAGTAATAGCATTCCATCATTTTATGCCATAGTATAATAGAATTAGATAAATCTATTTGGTTATGGACTTTAATTTTCTTAAATTCTATTTCGCCGTAGGTTTTTCCTTGATAGAGTTCATAGAATATATTTAATTGCCTGTTATAACTTTCCTGTGCATTATAATCTCTATTAAGTAAGATGTAATTATGACCGTCATTATTTTCAATGAATGGTAGCCCATTTATTATTGAAAAACCTATCCCGTATAGCATATTAAATACAAGAAATAACCAGCTATAAATTGATATATCTTTTAATTCAAGAGTTAAAAACAAAAAAATTATCCCTGATATAAAGTTCAAAATAACCCCGCCTAAGTTATATAAGCCGTATGAATAACCTAGTTCACCTTTTCTATTAGTATTGCCTAGTGGCAGCATTAGACACTGACCTAGTGCTTCCGAATGACTACATAATTTAAGGCTATATTTACCCTTATCCTTTACTAAAGCCATATTAAACACTCTAAATATCCATGACTTATAACCAGTTAATAAACCAAATATTAGGTGTCCCAATTCATGAACTATTGACTGAATTATAAATGGTATAATAATAGCCCCCAACACTTTTACTAGTATGAGAGCCGCTCCAAAATAAGATTGACTTCCTATATTTATTTCCTTATAAAAAGACTTAAGTAAGCTATCCATCTTCCAATCCTTAAACTAATTTCTAGTGAAGACAATTTTGTATATCTTCCCATTGTAATCATATAAGTACTCTTTTTTATAATCTACTTTTTCAATGCCATAACTGGCTATTTTATCTTGCGTATGAGTGCTTTTATCAATAATTAAACCATCAATTTCAATATCATAATCAAGTTGGTTAAATAACATTCCTATAAGTTCTGCATAGCTTGTATTAGCTTCTTCAGTAATATACTGCTGATATAAAACCTCATCATCCTTTAAATTCTGGCGGACAACTTTAACTGTGTGAATATATTTGCTTGAACCATTGATTAATAAAAAAGTACCAATACAAAAAAGGATAACCCCTATGCCCATATATATTAATTTGTTAATATTCTCCATTAGCATATCCCCTATAATCCGGTTTACTTATTGGTAAACCGGATTCCTAAGATTACATCATTCTCATTCTTAACTACTTCACCTGTAAATAAGGCTGTAGGTTTTATGTAATAAGTATGGGTAAAGTTTTGAATATTCTTTATCTGAGATCCATTAGTATAGGTGTTTTCAGTTAGTTTTGTTTTAACATAAATATATAAAGGCGCTGTTTCTCCTGAAACATAGTCTCCTAGATATTTCTTTATACAATTGATCACATCACTGCCTGTTACCTCTAACCCGTCATATTTCTTAAGTTCACTATCCTTCAAGCTATTATTGAGGTCTCGCATCTGCGCCATGGCAGTTTTATTTAATTCCTTTGCTGAACGCATACCTATCATTCCCAAACTTGCAATAACACATGTGATTATAGTTGTAGCAGCTAGTAATAAGATTTTGGTTGCATCCGATATCCTGTTTGCTTTCATAGTATCACCCTTCCTATAAACCATACCGTTTTAAGGCTGCTGTTCAAATTTAATGCATACAATACTTTTATTACTATCTTCATAGGTGGTCCCCAAAAACATGGCCATGGGATTAATATATCCATGTTCCCTCTTATCTGTTGATACTACTTTTTTAGGTACTTGCCCCTCTATTCCTTTATCTTTCAACCCCTTCTCCTCCCCATTTACTATGTAGGCATAGTTATAGGTTATATGAGCTTTATCCAAGGTAATTACTTCAATAGCAAGATATTGATCATTGGCTATAGCCGTATTTATTAAACTAGCAAGCTCGCTCCCTGCTACCAAACTTCCATTATAAAGGGATAAATCGATGTCCATATATTGACTGGACATATTATTTAATGTATTGGAGTTGGCATTAACAGAAGATTTACCCTCGTTGACCATTTTAAAACCTACTGCACATAGCACACATACTACTATCACTGTTCCTACCAATATAAATATTTTTGTTGCATCTGTTAGGCGATTAGTTTTCATCTAAAAACTCCTTATCTATGGATTATAATTGCGTGAATTCAATACATATAATAATTCCATTGGCATCCTTATGAACTTTTCCAGTAAATTGCGCTGATGGGTTAATATAATCTTTATCTGTTTTTGATTCCTTTAATTTAGGAGCAGCATCTTTTGAATATTCTGTTATTGAAGCTGCTTTATTATCTTTTTGAGGAGTAAAATTGTAATTATATTTGACTCCTGCATTATTCGCTTTTGTTTTAACAAAGATAGATAGATAATCATTATTGTCAGTTGCTTTTTTGATTAGATTAACCACTTCACTACCTTGTACATCTGCCCCATCATAGATGGCCAGGTCTACTTCACTATACTGACCTGTCATGCTGTTGAAATTGTTGGTACTGGCATTAACTGAGGATTTACCCTCGTTTACCATTTTAAAACCTACTGCACATAGTACACATACTACTATTACTGTTGCTACTAATATTAATACTTTTGTTGCATCATTAATTTTATTTGTTCTCATAATCTATTATCCTCCTAAGTAATATGTAATTAATTAACTTGTACAAATTCTATACAAATTATAAGACCATTTTTATTTTTATGAACTTTTCCAGTAAATTGTGCTGATGGATTAATATAATCATCTTTACTCTCAGGATGTGTAGCTTCTTCTATAGTTGAATATTCCGCTGAACTATCACTTAATATTCCTTCACCCTGTGTATCCACTGTATACGTTTTATTATAATAAACCATTTTATTATCAGTATTTGCTCTTTTAGTAGTTAATACACCTATAGCTAACGCATTATCACTGGTAGTTTTTTTGATTAGGTTAACCACCTCACTTCCCTGTACATCTGCCCCATCATAGATGGCCAGATCTACTTCACTATACTGACCTATCATGCTGTTAAAATTATTGGTACTGGCATTAACTGAGGATTTACCCTCGTTGACCATCTTAAAACCCACTGCACATAGAACACACACTACTATCACTGTAGCTACTAATATTAATACTTTTGTTGCATCTGACATTCTATTTATTCTCATAGTTAACTCTCCTTATAAATTTATAAATTAAGATTTAACAGCAAAAAACCCAGTATTACAGGTTTTGCACTGCCTCAGAAAACATCTGCAATTCTTTTACGCTCTGAATTATCAAGGGTAATATTAGATACCCCATTACAAGACATACAGGTATCCAAGATAAGGGTTTAGCTATATCAGCCTTTTTTTGAACTGATATTTCATTTTCCTGCTTTCTACGCTCGTGATAACTTTCCCGATCCGCTGATATCTCATCAAAGGCCTGATCAATTGATATGATATCGCATCTTATTAAGTTATCTACAATATGATGAAAAGGGGTATAACTCTCCCGCTCCTTCATTCTAAGTAAAGCTTCTATATCACCGCTATTATAGTCATTGATGCATTCTTGCAATGTCTTTTTAAATACAACCGCAAATAACTCCAGTTCCTCTAATAAATTCTTAACCGTTATATGGTCGTTGTACATCATCATGTATATTATGGAGTTAAATTGGTTGACCTCATCCTCCATATTCATCTGAAGTATTTTCTTCCTAAAATGTATCATCATAAGCGGTAAGTGATAACTAACTATAGCTGCAGCAATTGATAATAGGAGCTCATACCATTTAAAATACTCATTCTGATATTTAGCCAATCTGCCCATTACTTCCTGGGCTATCATATCAATTAAATTTGCATTAAAGAATATTCTGTCTGCCCTTATAGTCTTGGCTATATCCTCCTGGTTTAGATTTTTCTCTTCTTTAAATTTGCTAGTATAAGTCAATATACTTGCTTTCACATTCTCCTTTTGATTTGCATTAATTATCCCTGTGTATGAACTTAAATCATTTACATCAGAGAGAAGATTTTTACGATTAACATGGTGGGTATAAGATAGAAAAAATATAGATGTTATTAATGTAATAACACAGACTATTATCCTCTTAAGAAACAGTTGCCGAGCTGAAATGCTTTCTCCTATTCTTTTTAGGGTATCCTCTAGCTTAAGCATCTTACCATAGTTTTTGTCCATATAATTGTCTAAAATATCTCTAATAAATTTTATGCTCTCTAATTTCCTTAGGTATTTATGTTCCCTATAAATTATAGGTCTTGACTCTTTCAAACGATTATTAAGAAAATAAATGAAAATGGTTACTAGAAGAGTAATTACCACAAATATTAGTCCAGGACGCCCATTATAGAAGAAACTGAGTTCTGGCATCATTGCTACCCCAAATCTTCCAATAGCGTCAATGGGAGTTATTACTGCTATGGTAACAAAGGTTATGCCTGAAAAAAGATAGGACAGCTTCTTTTGCTTTAAGATTTCAATATTAATTTCTTTTTTTAAGTTTTCAAGATTTGATGTGAAGAGATATTGATCATTGATCTTTTTATCAGAAAATTCCATTATCCCGCTACAGAGGGAAAGAAGCATTTTTAAGTACTTATTATTTATGGTTGCATTATATTTTAGGATTTGCTCCTTGATATCATTGGATGTTATTACTTTATAGATCTTATCTCCATGGGCTTTCATTTCAACTCCCAGTCCATCTAAAGATAGAAAGATGGCATCATCAATCATTCTATTTATATAATAGTTATGCCTTACATTGGATATGAAAATCAACATATCTTCCATCATTCTTCTCTCAGACCGGGTCAGCATAACATTAATTATCTCATGATTAATAACAGATTAGAATAATTCCTACCCCTAAATTGTAAAAACTAAAATGATTAATTATTAAGGCACACCCTATTGAGATACA
>JAAYPX010000259.1 GCA_012519565.1 Clostridiales bacterium
GGATAAACAGGGATTTTATGCTCTTTTTTAAGTAAGATTATAATGATTAATCCACAAAAATGAACTGTTTGCAACAATATGGTGAGTAAACCTTTAGTTTTATATCACCGTGAATAATTCAGGATTAGATATTTCTTCAAAGTTGCTCTTACAGCGCCTGCTCCTGCTATCATCTCTTGGAACATACCCTCTATCTTCTCACCTAGGCCTACTTCATATAGATTAAGAGCAAAAATTTTCTCATTTGATAAAATTGGCTTCAGAACATCCTTAGGTAATTCCTTTTGCCCAAGAGATACATCCTTTAAGTATCCCTGCATCTCATCAAGAAGGGGATCAGGACTAGGAGTGAATTCCTCTCCCTCATCATTGATACCCATAAGATATCTACACCAACCTGCAATTGTTAAAGGTATTAAAGTTAAATCTGTTACCTTTAAGTTATCACTCTTCACATAAGCCTTTATAGTCTCGCCAAATCGTATGGGTAATTTCTGAGAAGTGTCAGTAGCTATTCTCTGAGGGGTATCTGGCATAAAGGAATTAGGTAATCTAACTTCCAAGACTGCTTTTATAAAGTCCCTAGGATTTAGTACCCCGGGATCAACCACCACTGGCATTCCTTCTGTATACCCAATCCCATGAACTAATTTACTAAGTTCAGGATCCTTCATCTCTTCCCAAATAGTTTCAAAGGATAGTAGACAGCCAAATATAGCTAGGGCCGTGTGTAATGGATTAAGGCAGGTACATACCTTCATGGTCTCTACTTTATCAACTGTTTCCCTATCTGTAAATATAATCCCTGACTTATCAAGGGGAGGTCTTCCATTGGGGAAAGAATCTTCAATTACTAAATATTCTGTCTCTTCTGCATTGACAAAAGCTGCTGTGTATGTATTACGATTTGTAATAATAACCTCATTATCAACAAACCCATCTTCCTCCAGCATCTTTCTCACCTTATCATCAGGTCTTGGGGTAATTTTATCAATCATACTCCATGGGAAGGACACTAGTTGAGGGTTGCTGATATAATCCATAAAGCCCTCTTCCATAAATCCCTTCTCTATCCATCTTTCAGCATATGTCTTGACAGCGGCATATAGCTTATCTCCATTATGAGAGCAATTGTCCATACTAACCATTGCAATAGGTGTTCTTCCACTCAGATATCTTTCATATAAAAGAGCTGTTACTTTACCCATAACATTGGCTGGCTTGCTGTATCCTAGTTTAAAATCCTCCTGTACAGCCCCAAGATAATCTCCTTTAGAATCTACCAAACTATAGCCTTTTTCAGTTATGGTAAAACTCACCATTTGTAGGGATGGCTTAACAAAGATTTCTTTTAATCTGCTCCAATCTTGCTGATTGTTACTATCTGCCATTAAGGATTCAACCACACTAGCAATTACTTTCTTTTCCATACTACCATCAGATTTTAATACAACCAAAAGGCTAAGGTCATCAAAAGGCTTATAGGCTTTTTCTATAATTTCATAATCGAAGCCTTCCGTTACAATTACACCCTTATTATATATTCCTTGGTTCAAAATCTCTTGTAGTGAAGCAGCAGGGAAACCTCTAAAGATATTACCAGCACCAAAATGTAACCATGTGGGATTTTCCTGAGTATCTCTTCTTACCTGTTCCCTATCATAAGCAGGTAACTCATACCCCTTATCTTTCCATGAAGAATCATAATTTACTAATTTCAAGTTTTCTCGATCCTCTCTTATTATAATATTATGATTTGCCGATAAAACACTTATAATTTATTTTTTATTTTTATTAATAGCTTCCCACAAACCGTTTAGATAAGCAACACCTAGAGCTCTGTCATATAGACCATATCCTGGTCTTGCCTTCTCTCCCCAAATCATCCTTCCATGATCAGGGCGCAATACACCTTCAAAATTAATATCATTTAAGGCCTTCATAATCTCGTACATATCCAGATCTCCGTCAGAAGATAGATGTGAACTTTCATGGAACATACCTTCACGTTCATATTTAATATTTCTAACATGGGTAAAATGAATTCTATTACTAATTTTAGGATTACGGATTATCTCTGGAAGGTTATTATTTAAGTTACTTCCTAAGGATCCAGTACAAAGTGCAAATCCATTATAAATACTATCATTAAGTGATGCTATTTCTTCTAAAGCCTGCTCATGGGTCACAATCCTTGGTAAGCCAAAAACACTCCAAGCAGGATCATCAGGATGGATAGCCATCTTTATTTTATATTCCTCACATACAGGCATAATGGAATCTAGGAAATATTTCAAGTTCTCCATTAATTTTTCTCCATTAATATCCTTATATTTCTCAAAAAGATCCATAATCTCGTCTTTACGATTAGGTTCCCATCCAGGTAGGATAAAACCACCACTATCTTTTTCTATACGTTCAAACATAGTCTCAGGTTTTATATCCTTTATAATCTCTTCATCATATGCAAGAGCTGTAGATCCATCTGGAAGAGGCATGGCTAAATCAGTTCTTGTCCAATCGAAAATTGGCATAAAGTTATAGCATACTAAATGAATATCAGCCTTACCCAGATTCTCAAGAGATTTTTTGTAATTCTCAATATATTTTTCTCTGGAAGGCAAACCAATCTTGATATCCTCATGAACATTAACACTTTCAATACCTAATAATTCAAGTCCACTGGCTTCTACTTCTTTCTTCAATTTAAGAATATCTTCTAATTCCCACACTTCCCCTACTGGGATATCATGTAGTGCAGAGATAACTCCAGAAACTCCAGGTATTTGCCTAATCTGTTCTAAAGTTACACTGTCGTTATTGCTACCGTACCAACGTAATGACATCTTCATAGTATCTTCACTCCTAATTTATATTTTATATTACACAAATATTAACATGTTGCCTCTTATCCATGTACTTTTATCATATAGTTATTATATAGTAATTTTACTAATTATTATAGTAATATTATTATATATTATAGTAATA
>JAAYPX010000260.1 GCA_012519565.1 Clostridiales bacterium
CAGTTATAACTGAGCTGGCTGATTATTATGAGAAAGAGATAGGTTATCGCCTGCCCTCTAGAACTCCTTTTGTAGGCAGGAATTTCAATGTTACCCGTGCGGGTATCCATGCCGATGGACTTCTTAAGAATGAGGAGATTTACAATATATTTGATACAGAGAAATTCCTTAATAGACCAGTTAGGGTTGCTGTTTCCAACACTTCAGGTTTGGCAGGAATTGCCCACTGGATTAATTCTTATTATAATTTGAAAGATGATAAGGCAGTAGATAAGAATGATGGTCTTGTGAAAAAGATTAAAGAGTGGGTAGATGAGGAATATGATAACGGCCGTATAACTGTAATAACAGATGAAGAATTGGTATCGCTGGTTGACAAGTTTAGCCATACATCTTAAAATAGTACATGGTTATAAATGTACAAGGCTATGATTAATAATACATATATGTATATAAAGCCTTGGCAATTATATGGTAACTTGATAGCGGTAAAAAAACGAATTGGAGGACAGTTATGATAGCAATGGATAAGATTGAAGCAGCAAAAGAGAGATTTGGTAAGTTATTGGAGGAACAACTACTTCGAGTAGAAGAGATGAAAGCACAGGGAGATTTTGTTGATTATAAATCTCTGGACCAGATTATTATCGGTGTATGCGGCGGCGATGGTATAGGTCCTGCTATTACTGCCCAGGCACAAAGAGTGTTAGAATACCTATTAAAGGATGAAGTTAATAATAATAAAGTAGTATTTAAGACTATTGATGGATTAACTATTGAGAGAAGAGCAGAAGAAAATGCGGCAATCCCTGCAGCCGTTTTAGAAGAATTAAAGAAATGTCATGTTATACTAAAAGGACCTACAACAACCCCAAGAAAAGGTGATCCATGGCCCAATGTTGAAAGTGCTAATGTGGCTATGAGAAAAGAGTTGGATCTTTTTGCTAATGTTAGACCAGTACGTATTCCTGAACAAGGCATAGATTGGACATTTTTTAGAGAAAATACTGAAGGTGCCTATGCTGTTGGAAGTAAGGGTATCAATGTAACAGAGGACCTAGGAGTAGACTTTACTGTTGTAACCAGCCAGGGAACCGAGAGAATTATCCGTGCAGCCTTTGAATTTGCCAAAGCCAATGGTAAGACTAGGGTTACAGCTGTTACTAAAGCTAATATCATTAAGACAACAGATGGTAAATTCCTTGATTTCTTTAAGGAGATAGCTAAAGAATATCCTGATATCACTGCTGATGATTGGTATATAGATATTATGACTGCTAAACTAGTAGATGAGAAGAGAAGAAGTGACTTCCAGGTAATGGTACTACCTAATCTCTATGGAGATATATTAACTGATGAAGCTGCAGAATTCCAAGGTGGTGTAGGTACTGCAGGTAGTGCTAATATAGGTAAGAGATATGCTATGTTTGAGGCAATCCATGGTTCAGCTCCTCGAATGGTAGAGGAAGGAAGAGACAAATATGCTGATCCAAGTAGTGTAATTCGTGCCGGAGCAATGTTACTAAATCATATTGGTTTTCAGAAAAAGGCAGATAAACTCTACAAGGCTTTGGATATCTGTACTGTAACAGAGAAGAAACTAGTAATAACTGGTAGGGATACAGGAGCAACCAGTGAAGAATTTGCCAATTATTTAATGGAAACTATTGAGAATTTGAATGACTAGGAGGGACTTCCTTGGAAGGGTTCCATATTCAGAAAGAAGGGTCTGATAAGTATTCTTTAACTGGGAAAGTATTTAATAAAATCCGTGAAGACATTTTATCTGGTCTATATCGTGAAAATGATGAGCTAAGGGAAAATTCTATTGCCTCTGAGCTGGGGGTTAGCCGTACTCCAGTAAGAGAAGCCTTGAGACAGTTGGAACTGGAAGGGCTGGTAACCATTATACCCAATAAGGGGGCTTATGTAACTGGTATTACTAATAAGGATGCCCGTGATATATACATTATCCGTTCATACTTAGAAGGATTATGTGCCAGATGGGCTTGCGATAATATAACCCAGGAGCAGCTAGATGGCTTAGAAGAGATACTGTATTTATCAGACTTTCATGCCCAGAGGGAGCACCATGAGCAATTGGTGGAATTAGACAATAAATTTCACGAATTAATATATGATGCTTCTGGTAGTAAGATATTAAGGCATGTATTATCAGATTTCCACCATTATGTTGAAAGGATACGTAAGATAACCTTGTCCAAACCTACCCGTGCCTCCAAGTCCAATGAGGAGCATAAGGCGATTATGGAAGCAATCAAAAATCGAGATGGTGAATTGGCAGAAAAACTGGCCCATGAACATATGATGAATACAATTAAAAACATTAATGAACAGGGCTTGTAGCATATCAGTAATATGTACATTAGCTTAATATAGTTTTATAAAAAGTGGGATCTTCTTTATATTTGATCTGACCCCAAAAGTTAGACCTAAAAAACCTAACTTATTAGGGACAGCAAATCAAAGAGGATACCCACTTTTTTATATCTGCCTACGCAGAAGGCAATCGTCAAAGCTTGATATATAAGCTTAAGAGTTATAATATGAATCAAGGGCAGGATAAGATATAATAATAAAATACACCAAAGATATTTCATTAAGTTATTCTACATTGATAAGATATTTAGACATCTTAATAATAATATGTAAGGAAAGGATGATGCTTTATGACACTCTTGCAATTAAAATATGCTATAACTATTGCAAACTGCAACTCTATGAACAAAGCAGCCCAAGAACTATTTATATCCCAGCCCAGTCTGTCAGGAACAATTAAAGAGCTAGAGAATGAAATAGGGTTTGAAATATTCATTCGAACCAATAGAGGAATTGTTATTACACCTGAGGGAGAGGAGTTTCTTGGATATGCTAGGCAAGTAATGGAGCAATATAATTTACTGGAGGATAGATATTTTAATAAAAACATTAAGAAGAAATTTAGTGTATCAACTCAGCATTATACATTTGCAGTAAAAGCCTTTGTGGAAATGGTAAAGCAAGTAGGAATGGAAGAGTATGAGTTTGCCATATATGAGACTAAAACCTATGATATTATAGAAGCAGTCAAAAATTTTAAGAGTGAAATAGGCATCCTATATATCAATGATTTTAATGAGAAAATTATTATGAAACTGTTAAATGATAATAGCTTAGAATTTGTTCAATTATTTCAATGCGATACCTTTGTGTACTTATCTTCGGACCATCCGTTGGCAGATAATGATGTGATTAGTATGGAAGAATTAGAGGAATATCCATGCTTATCCTTTGATCAGGGGAACAATAATTCATTCTTTTTAGCAGAAGAGGTTTTTAGTACCTATGATTATAAGAAGATTATAAAGGCCAGTGATAGGGCTACGTTCCTTAATCTTATGATTGGACTTAATGCTTATACCCTTTGCTCGGGAATTATTTGTGAGGAGTTAAATGGCCCAGGCTATAAAGCAGTGCCTTTGAAAGAAAATGATATTATGAGAATTGGATATATAAAGAGAAAAGGCTCAACCACTTCAAGGCTGGCTAATTTATATCTAGATGAAGTGAAGAAATGCAAAGTCAATTTATTATAGTATTTAAATAAACTTTAAAGATACAGGTCGGATATAGGATTAACTTATAACGGGCTGTATCTTTTTTGTATTAACACTTTACTCTCATTCTATTTATAATATAAATATGCTTTTCAAAATCATAACAAAAGACAAGTACCTTTTAGAATGATATAAGTATTTCTATATA
>JAAYPX010000036.1 GCA_012519565.1 Clostridiales bacterium
AGGGAATTGGAGATACCATTGGCTGATATTAAGCATATTTTAGAAAATCCTAATTTGGATAAAAAGCAAGTTTTAAAAACTCAGAAAGCACTATTGGAAAAGAAGCGTAATCGTTTAGATGGAATTATTCAATTAATAACTGATGTGATGGAGGGAGTTAATACTATGACTTTTGATGCATTTAGCAATGATGATATTCAGAAAATTATAAACCATACTATAGAGTGCATGTCTAAAGATGCCCTAGAAAAGCATATAAAGCAATATGGAAGTCTAGAAAAATATTGTGAGCATTTATCTAAGGGCTTCCAAAATGAGCAAGCTATGTCAGATGTTATACGTTGGTATGGAAGTAAAGACAAAGCTGTAGATGCTATACTACAGTCTACTGGAAATGAAGAAGAATTAAATCAGCAACAAAATAAGAATGATGAAGTATATAGACTGTTGATAGAAGCAAAAGAAAAAAGAAATATTGAATTAGAAAAAGAAGGGATAGCAAAGTTAGCAGAGGTCTATAAAGAAATGTTTAAGGTAGACAATGCCAGGGCCATATTACTGGACTTGGGTAAAGAATATTTGCAAAATGATATGCTCGCTAAGGCAATTGATGACCAATATGGTAATGGTAGTGCGAAATTTATTGCAGAAGCAATTCTAAGATATTATGGTGAATGAGTTAACCAGTGAAATAATATTGGCAATATTGAATAGCGGGGATAAACTGAAAGACAAAAATGCAATCTATGGCTTTGAACTAAGCAATGCCTTTCTTGGAATGCTCACAGATGTAATGATTAGTGATAAGCTACTATTTGTTCCTGGAGATGCCCACGTAGGAATGTATGTAAATTATGATAGACAGGGAGTAATAGACTTTCATAAGCTATTGGGGGCTGGAGGCTGTCAAATAGTTTTAGGGGCAACTAGTGTAGTCAAGGCATTCATGTTTGTATACACTGGTATAAGGGTAGTGTAAAATAGTTTGTGTCTATGGTAAAAAAGGGCTCTTTCTAGTCAAGAATTAGATATAAGAATTCAAGATTGGAAGGAGTCTTTTTATGTTGCATTATGACTATACCAGTAGCCCTTATATATCTATTACAATAGCCCAATTTATAAAATGTACCGATTATACCATCTATAATGGGCCTTTCCTAAGATATAATATCATCTATATTCTTTTACAGATTGTTTCCAGAATATCTCGTTGCGCCACATAACAGGGGATAATTTAAATCGAGCTTTAAAAGCTTTAGAAAACTCCAATGGATCATCATATCCAACACTTTTAGCCACTTCTCGAACTGAAAGATTAACATTCTTTAGATACTGCGCAGCAGTATCTAACTTGGTTGCAATCATATATTGCTGGGTACTAACACCCTTATATTGCTTAAATAATCTACTTAAATAACTTCTATTTATACCAACATACTCTGCTATCTCACTGATAGTAATTTTCCTATACAGGTACATGTTAATATAATTTTCAGCCCTTTGGACATATTCTGCCTTAGGGTCAGTTATATTATTAGCATCGCTATCTACAGTAAGCTTAGCAATAAAAGACCAAAATGAGCTCATTAAGTCTTCAAAACTAGTCTGACCTTTTTCGACTAGCTTCTTTAGGGCTTTGCCTATGGGGAAGTTATCTGTGTCTGTTAAGATTGGTGATGTCTTGGATAATCCTGCTGATTTTAAAATAGTTTCAGATAAATTGCCATTAAACTCTATCCAGCGATAAAACCACGGCTGATCAGAATCAGCCTGATAATATGTAAGTTGACCCGGATAGATTAAAAACAATTGTCCAGCGCTTAAATGATATACCTTTCCTTCCGCTTCAAAGCGCCCCTTGCCACTGTAGACATAATGAATAAAATAGTGATTCCTTATACAGGGCCCAAAGCCATAGTTACTGGAGCAGGCTTGTTCTCCAAATTGCAAAGGATAGATATCTCTTGGCATTAGCTTAGTGCCTACATAATAAATGTTACAAATAGGATCCATTACAATCATCTCCTTAGTTAATACAATGTCACATTACCCCATACACTGTCAAGATATTTGCATTTATTTATATGGGTAAATCATATAAAATTGAGCCATAGACAGGTTATTTACAGAAAGGAAAGGTGTTCAAATGAATAAAAATGATTTTGCAAAAAGACCACCCTTAGGATGGAACAGTTATGATTATTATGATACAGCAGTGACAGAGGAGCAAGTTAAAGCCAATGCTGATTATATGGCTGCTAATCTTAAGGAGTATGGCTGGGAATATGTTGTAGTAGATATTCAATGGTATGCTGAAAATGCAGCAACAAGAAGAAGTGAATTTCAGTATATACCTTTTGACAAGTTAACCATGGATGAATATGGTCGTTTACAACCAGCTGTTAACCGTTTTCCATCTGCCAAGAATGGCAGTGGTTTTAAGCCACTAGCTGATTATGTACATAGTTTAGGCTTAAAATTCGGGATTCATATTATGAGGGGTATTCCGCGGATAGCAGCCCATCAACATATGCCCATTAAGGATTGTGATACAACAGCCAATGAGATAGCATTACCTTGGCCAGTTTGTGAATGGAATCCTGATATGTATGGAGTAAATCCCCGTAAAAAAGGGGCACAGGAATATTATGATTCTCTGATGGAACTATATGCTTCATGGGGAGTAGACTATATTAAGGTTGATGATATATGCAACACTAAGGGAACTAATCAATATGCTGCAGAGGGAGAAATTGAACTAATACATAAAGCTATTATTAAATGCGGTAGACCTATAGTCCTTTCCCTATCTCCAGGTCCTGCTCTTATTGAGAAGTCTTGGCATCTATCCCGCTATGCCAACATGTGGCGTATTACTGATGATTTCTGGGATAATTGGGATCTGCTAAAAAATATGTTTGATCGTTGTGAGTTGTGGCAAGCCCATGTCAAAGAGGGTTGCTGGCCAGATTGTGATATGCTTCCCCTTGGTAAAATCGGTAAGGTATTTGGTTATGAAAGAGATACTAACTTCACTAAAGATGAGCAGCTTACAATGATGAATCTGTGGGGGATTTTCCGTTCACCATTAATGCTTGGGGCAGAGATGACTCTGATGGATGATTGGACGGTAAGCCTTCTTACCAATAAAGATTTACTTCGTGCTAATCAGTATGGAAAAAACCCTACCCAGATATTTAAGGATAAGACAAAAGCTGCATGGGTAAGTGTAGATGAAGAAGATGGAGCTGTTAATTTGGCCATATTCAATCTTTCAGATAGCATTAATAAGATAACCGTAACTTCAGAGGAATTTAATATATGTAAGATAAAAGATATTAAAGATTTTCAACATATTAAAGATATATGGAGTGGTAACAACATTTCAGAAACAGTAAAGGCCGCTGACTATAAGATAAATGTAGAATTATCCCCCCATGCATCTGTATTCTATAGATTAACATAAATTACAAATTAATAGTAATATAAAAAGCTTATACTAATATTCTAAAGATGGCTCTATGCAAAGTATAAGCTTTTTAATTTTATTATTATATAAATGATATGCTAGTTTATATGACCATTTACGACTATAACTTACTTATAAGAAATTCAGTATACTATAAATAAAGATTTTTAATTTAATAAAATTATAAATGTATTATTGGAATTATCCAAAAATATGTTATAATTACATAGAATATTAAATATCAAGCTATATGCTAGTTAGGACTAGTTATTATCAGTGTAAAGTTAGGGTGGATATAAAATATGAATATGTGGGGGATTTCATGGGGGATATAATTATTGAAGAAAGCAATTATAAAGCTTTAGTTTTAGCACTGGCCAATTTATTTTTATTATTGGCTTTTATTTCTATTTTCGTTTATGGAGTGATTGAACACAGAAAATTATTATGGCTTCCCAGTATATTTATTTCCCTTATATTTTTAATAAATTTTATATCAGCATTACTAAAAGCATCTAAAGTGAAACCACTGCTTATAATAACTAGGGATGGGATAATTGATAATTCATCCCATGGAATGATTGGTTTTATCTCTTATAATGATATAAAAGAGTTCAAAATAACAAAATACCATAATATTGAGGTAATTGAGGTTATACTTAAGGATCGTGAAAAATTTATTGAAAAATTGCCTGCGACTAAAAGGATGCAGATAAAGGGAAATGCATTATTAAAAAAACCCTTAATACAAATTAAAACGGATAAAGCTAAGGATATGGAACCAGAGGATATATATACTTTGTTGCAAAAAAGATTAATGGACTACAGGTCTTTGTATGATTAGTAGAAAAACGGCTTGTTTAATTAATACCATTGACTTAAGAGCTACTTTTCTCTTATGATAGTAATCAAAGCAAAGTAGTTTATTTACTTGATACAAAGTGTATACTTGGAGCTTACGTAGAAAGGCATGGTAGTTAGACATGAGGAATATTTGGCATGATATTAACCCAAAGAGAATTAGACCTAATGATTTTATTGCAGTTATAGAGATTTCAAAAGGTAGCAAGAAAAAATATGAACTTGATAAGGAAACAGGTTTCATTATACTAGATAGGATTTTATATACATCAACCCATTATCCCGCTAATTATGGATTTATACCAAGAACATATGGTGATGATAAAGATCCATTAGATGTGCTGGTTTTATGTTCTGAACCTATTGAACCTCTAACATTAGTTCGTTGTTATCCGATTGGGGTAATGAATATGATTGATAATGGAATGGGTGATGAAAAAATTATAGCCATTCCATATAATGATCCAAACTATAATATTTATAAGAATATAGACGAACTTCCTAGACATCTGTTTGATGAGATGAGACATTTTTTCTCTGTCTATAAGGAATTAGAAGATAAGGAGACAGCAGTTAACGAGTTTGATGGACCTGAAGCTGCCACTAAGATAATAGAACACTGTATAGAGAATTATAAAAGAGATTTTTGTTAATAGAGGAAGCTATTTGTATCATTTACCTATGGTGCAGATAGATTCTTTTTTTATTGTACTAGGAAGCTTCTCTGAATTTCCTATACAATAAAGAGGCCCTGTAGGCAGAACCATAATCATTATATAATTTGACTATTATAATGAAACTCAGATTTTAAATAAAAGGATATTGATATTAAATAAAATATACAAGGCTTATCTATTTAATTGTATAACCCAACCAATTATTTAACTAATTATAAAAAACGGTTGAAAATAAATTAAAACTATGCTAACATAACTAATTGTGATATGTTATACAAAAATTCCTTGCTCTTTAAAGCGGTTTTAATTTAGACAAATGATAATAGATTACTATTTCAATTTGTTATCTTCGTAAATTGACTGCCTTATAAAGGGCCAGAGACCAAAAGGAGGTGCAAGACAACTATGAATCAATATGAATTTGCCTTAGTTGTAAATGCGAAAATCGAGGATGAAGCCAGATTAGCAACATTAGAACAGGTTAAAGAAATCATAACAAGATTTGGTGGTTCTATTACTAATGTTGAAGATAATGGTAAGAAAAAATTAGCTTATGAAATTCAGAAAATGAGAGAAGGCTATTACTATTTCATCCAATTCGATGCTGATTCTACAGTTCCAGCTGAAATTGAACAAAGAGTTCGTATTATGGAAAATGTAATCAGATATCTGTGCATTAGAAGGGATGCATAAATGTTACACTCCCCTAAGGCGCGATGAAAGGGAGGTATTATTTAATGAATAAAGTTATATTAATGGGCCGTTTAACAAGGGATCCCGAAATAAGATATTCTCAGGGAGAAAATTCAATTGCAGTTGCAAGATTTACCTTAGCGGTAGATCGTAGATTTAAAAGAGCTGGCGATACTCAAGATGCAGACTTTATCGGCTGCGTTTGTTTTGGAAAGCAAGCAGAATTTGTAGAAAAGTATTTTAGACAAGGTATGAAGATGGCAGCTGTAGGTAGAATTCAAACTGGGAGTTATACTAATCGCGATGGACAGAAAGTTTATACTACAGATGTAGTTGTAGAAGAAATAGAATTTGCTGAAAGTAAAGCGAGCAGTTCAGCATCCAGTTATCAAAATACCGGAATGCAGAATGACTTTAGACCTGAACCTAGTTCAGCAATGGGTGACGGATTTATGAATATTCCAGATGGTATAGACGAAGAGTTACCATTTAATTAATAATACGTAATAAGAAGTAAATATAATTGGATAAGGAGGTTTGGTTATGGCTAATAATAAAAGTGACAGAAGCGATGCTCCTATGAAGAGAAAACCTTTTGGACGCAGAAGAAAGAAAGTTTGTGCCTTCTGTGCTGATAAGAATCATGTATCTATTGATTATAAAGATGTAAATAAATTAAAGAGATACGTATCTGAGAGAGGTAAAATACTTCCTAGAAGAATAACAGGAAATTGTGCAAAGCATCAAAGAGCTTTAACAGTTGCAGTAAAACGTGCAAGACACATTGCTTTAATGCCTTACACAGTAGACTAATCCCTAGTTTATTAGGGTTTTAAAAGGTCGTGAAGTCGAAGTACACGACTGATTCATATTTTTGTAGATATAAATATAGCCGTTACATGATTAAGTGATATAAAACACTTTGATTATGTAACGGCTTTTTTTAATAAAAAAATAGAGCCAATGGGGCTCGAACCCATGACCTTTCGCACGTCAAGCGAACGCTCATCCCAACTGAGCTATGGCTCTATGGATACTAGGATGCTATTAAATAGAAAAGTGGAGCATAGGGGACTTGAACCCCTGACCCCCACACTGCCAGTGTGGTGCGCTCCCAACTGCGCTAATGCCCCATTAACATATATTATATAATATCAAAAATTTCAAAAAAGTCAATATCTCTTTTATAAATGCCTATATTATCTATGAAATGATCCCAGCTCACGCCCCCATAAGTAATGGGGAAGCTTTATCTCCTTTTTTTTAAAAGGCCTTTAAATAAAGTCAAATAAATGTTATAATCACGATAAACGGATTAATTAAGACAATCCGCATAACATATGGGTGATTGGAAGGTTACATTTAAGATAGATTGATCCCATTGCTATAAAGGAGCATATGTGATGAAAAGAAAGGTAGAAATCAGTGGTGCATTGAAAGGATATCTTTTTTGGCCTATTATACTGACTGTATTATTACTAGGTATGAACCTTAGCATATACGTTATTGATAATAAAGCCGGGATAGTTATGTCGGTTTTTGTTCTTATCTATTTTCTTATAGCTGTTACTATATATTATTTTAAAAGACATAAGATTGCAACGGAATTAGTTAGATATGCCATGGATTATGGACAAGTTCAAAAACGTTTGCTAAAGGAGCTTCCTGTTCCATATGCAATTCTTGATGTTGATGGAAAGGTGCAATGGGGAAATGATGAATTTATGGACATAATTCAGCAGAAAAACATTAAAAGAAAGTCCATTACTGCCATATTTCCTGGCCTTACAGTTACATCTTTACCTACGGTTGAAAGGGATGAGATTACCCATATAACACTGGGTGATAAAAATTATAGGGTACAATTGAGAAAAGTGAAAGCACCTAATTTTGATGAGGATGCCAACTGGAACATGTATGATATGGAAAAAGGCGATGATCTGAGTAATTCCTTAATTGCCATGTATCTTTTTGATGAAACTGAGATTATAACCTTAAAAAGAGAGAATAAAGAACAGAAATTAATTGTCGGCTTACTTTATATTGATAATTATGAAGAAGCCCTAGAGAGTATCGATGAGGTAAGACGTTCTTTATTAACAGCCTTAGTTGACAGAAAAGTAACCAAATATATGCAGAGTATTGACGCCGTTATTAAAAAACTGGAAAAAGATAAGTACATTTTTGTATTCCAGTATAAGTATTTATCCTTCTTACAGAATAATAAATTTTCAATATTAGATGAAGTTAGAGGGGTTAATATTGGTAATGAAATGGCTGTTACTATCAGTATTGGTCTGGGTGTAAATGCAGAAAATTATATAACCTCTTATGAATATGCTAGGGCGGCCATAGGCCTCGCTCTTGGTAGAGGCGGAGACCAGGCAGTTATTAAAGATCGAGATAAGATTTCCTATTATGGTGGTAAAAGCATACAGATTGAAAAGAATACTAGGGTTAAGGCTAGGGTAAAAGCCCATGCCTTCCGTGAGATAATTGAAGGCAAAGACAAGGTTGTTATCATGGGGCACAAATTAGGAGATGTAGACTCTTTTGGTGCAGCCATTGGTGTATATCGTATTGCTACTACATTGAATAAAAAAGCCCATATTGTTATTAATGAAGTTACCGCTTCCTTAAGACCGATGATGAACCGCTTTGTGGGTAATCCGGATTATGAGGAAGATATGTTTTTGAATAATGAAAAGGCCAAGGAAGTGGTTGATAATAATACTATTCTAGTTATAGTTGATGTGAATAGACCTAGTTATATGGAATGTGTTGAATTGCTTGACTACACCAATACTATAGTGGTATTTGATCATCATAGGCAGACCAATGAGGCCATTAAAGATGCATCACTTTCTTATATTGAGCCCTATGCCTCTTCAACCAGTGAAATGGTAGCTGAGATATTACAGTATATTGGGGACAATTTAAGACTAAAATCATTGGAAGCAGATGCTTTATATGCAGGAATCATGATAGATACCAATAACTTTTTAACAAAGACTGGTGTTAGAACATTTGAAGCAGCTGCATTCTTACGTAGGAATGGGGCAGATGCCACTAGAATTCGCAAGGCTTTACGAAGCGACTTTAATGATTTTAAGAATAAGGCAGATGCAATTACCAATACAGAAGTATTTATGGACTATTTTGCAATCTCTATGTGTGATAGTAACAATTCTGAAAGCCCCACTGTTCTGGGTGCTCAGGTTGCCAATGAACTGTTAAATATAGCCAAGATTAAGGCTTCCTTTGTGTTTACAGAGTTTAACAACATGATCTATATTAGTGCCAGGTCTATTGATGAAGTAAATGTACAGATAATTATGGAGAAATTAGGTGGCGGTGGTCACTTAAGTGTAGCTGGAGCCCAATTAGAGAACTGTACAGTAGAGGAAGCTATTCAAAAATTGAAATCTATCTTAGAAAATATGGTCAACAATGGTGAGCTTTAATTTTATAAAAAGGAGAGATAATAAATGGAAGTTATTTTAATTCAAGATGTTAAATCCTTAGGTAAAAAAGGTGATATAGTTAAAGTTAGTGATGGATATGCGAAAAATTTCCTTATTCCTAAAAAACTAGGAGTAATAGCTAATAAGCAGAATTTAAATGATTTAAAATTACAAAAGGCCGCTGAAGCAAAAAGGCAAAAGGAAATATTAGATGAAGCAAAGGCTTTGGCTGAGAGTATAGAAAAACTTACTATTAAAGTTGCTCTTAAGACAGGAGAAGGTGGAAGAACATTTGGTTCTATATCTACTAAGGAAATAACAACTGCTATTAAAGAGCAATTTGATATTGAGATTGATAAGAAAAAACTTCAACTTTCAGAAGCAATAAAAACAATCGGATTTCATTCAGTTCCTGTTAAACTTCATCCTCAAGTTACAGCTAATATTAAAGTGCAGGTTGAAGCCTTATAATAGTTGGATTGTAGGATTAGATTAATTGTGAAATCTGCAAGGAGGAACTACATTGGATGAAGCATTAATAAGAAGAATTCTTCCTCATAGTGCAGAGGCAGAGCAATCTGTAATTGGTTCAATGATTATGGATAAGGATGCCATAATAGCTGCTTCAGAACTATTAAATGGGGAAGATTTTTATGAGCAACAAAATAGAATTTTATTTGAAACCATGGTTGAATTGTTCAATGAAAGTAAGCCTGTGGATCTAATAACATTGCAAAATCGTTTAAAAGAGCGGGATGTTCCACAGCAAATAAGTAGCCTAGAGTTTATTAGAGACCTGGTGGCTTCAGTTCCTACCTCTGCTAATATAAAATATTATGCCCAGATAGTTAAAGATAAAGCTGTACTTAGAAAATTAATTAAGGTTACTGAAGAAATAACTAATGATTGTTATCTGGACAAGGATAAAGTAGATGAGATTTTGGAGAAAACAGAGAAGCAGATCTTTGATATAGTTCAGAATAAAAGTACTAAAGATATCACAGATATTAAGGATGTTGTGCTTCGCTCCATAGATAGTATAGAGGCAGCAGCTAAAAACCAGGGTAGTGTAACAGGTCTTGCCACAGGTTACTATGATTTGGATTATAAGACTGCAGGCTTGCAGAATTCAGATCTTATCTTAATAGCTGCAAGACCAGCTATGGGTAAAACTGCATTTGCATTGAATATAGCTGAATATGTGGCCCTAAAATCCAATGTTCCAACAGCCATTTTCGCTTTGGAGATGTCTCAGGAACAGTTGGTTAAACGTCTATTGGCCATGCATTCTAGAGTAGATTCTCAAGCTATAAGGACCGGTTCCCTTAGTGCAGAGGACTGGACAAATCTTATGGAAAGTGCTAGAGTGATAGGTAATTCTAATCTGATAATTGATGATACATCGGCAATTTCAATCAGTGATTTAAGATCAAAATGCAGAAAGTTAAAGTTAGAGAAAAACATAGGCCTAGTTATTATTGACTACTTACAGCTTATGACTGGTAGTAAGAGGGCTGAATCAAGGCAGCAGGAGATCTCTGAAATATCAAGATCTTTAAAATCTATGGCAAGGGAACTTAATATACCAGTTATAGCTCTTTCACAGCTAAGCCGTGCTGTAGAGCAAAGGCCGGATAAAAGACCTATGCTTTCTGACTTAAGAGAGTCAGGAGCAATAGAGCAGGATGCCGATATTGTTATGTTTCTGTATAGGGATGAATATTATAATCCTGATACTGATGAACCTGGAATATCGGAGGTCATTATAGGTAAGCAAAGAAGTGGTCCTATTGGCACAGTGAAGTTAAAGTGGTTAGGACATTATCAGAAATTTGTTAACCTGGAGAGATAGTAAGAGCTCTGATCCTTTCTTAAGGGTAAAAATAAAAGAAAAACATATATACTGTTGAAAAGGGGAAACTTCTTTGAGGTTTCCCCTTTTTGTGTCGAGAAGTTATCTGGGGATATGTGGAATTAATATTGCAATTGAAGTTTGCTATGTTATAATGTAAAAAGTGGGAAATAATTACAAGCAGAGGGAGGAAGGTCAATGGATGAAGTTAGGTATATGATTTCTGAAGCCTCAAAAAGAGTTGATGTTGAAGCCCATACTCTAAGGTATTGGGAAGAAGAGTTAGAACTTCCTATCGCTCGAAATGAGATGGGACATCGATATTATAAGGATATGGATATCGAATTACTAAAGTCAGTGAAGCGTCTGAAAGAGCAAGGCTTTCAACTAAAAGCTGTTAAGATGCTTCTACCTAATATACATGAATTAGAGAATATGGATACTAATTCTTTGGACAAGCTAAAAGAAGAATTTAATGGGAAGGTGATTAATATGTTAGATGAAACAATGGACAGGGAAAATCACGAAGAGGGTGATGGGACAAGCATTGTAAGTGACCTTGCTGGTGTTAGTGAAGTTAGCCAGGTAAATAATGCTAGTGAAGTAGGTGATCAGGAGCTTGCTGAGGTAGAAAACGATAAAATTGGACAATTCCAATCTATTATGAAGCATATTATATTAAGTGCATTAAAAGAAAGTAATGCAGAACTGGCAGAGGAAATAACCAGCAATGTAACTGATGGTGTCATTAAGGAAATGAATTACTTAATGAGACTACAGGAACAAAGGGACGAGGAAAGATTTAAAAAGTTTGATGCATCTTTAAGAGAATATCAAAGAAGTAGAATGTATACTGCAGCCGCCTTTGACGCTAAGACTAGAAAAAAATCAAAATTTTTTAAGAAAAATAAAGTCTACATATAATATAATAAATGTGAATGTTGATTTGTGGCTTTTAATAGATAGCTATATCATAGACCACAAATTAACATTCACATCATTTAAGAATAATTCATAATATAGATAGCATCTTTATATAATTTATGCCTATAGCCCTATTACTAGGGCTATAATTAGGCACAAATGCTATTATAAGAATTACTCAGCTGAAATAGCTGCTGTAGGGCAGACATCTTCACAAGCTCCGCAATCAATACAGGTATCAGGATTAATTTCAAAATGCTCTGTACCTTCGGAGATAGATTCTGTAGGACATTCAGCAGCACAAGCTCCACAACTAATACATTCGTCTGAAATAGTATATGCCATTTATGTAACCTCCTTTTCAATACAATCGATTACATTTTAATATATGAATATACTTAATGCAAGAGAAAAATCTTATTTATTTGTAGCATAATTAACAAGTAAGGATAAATAAGATGGTAAAAATTATTTTATATTAATCTTGAGTTTCCGTACTTTTATCCACAATCCCTCTTTTTACAGGATTTGTTATAAACAACTTTTAGAAAGTGCCCAAAACATAAGGAAATCCTCTCTGTTTTGTAGTAAAATTAAGTCATCACAC
>JAAYPX010000261.1 GCA_012519565.1 Clostridiales bacterium
ACGGAATACTTTTCATCAATAATCACCCCCTTGATATAATATTCTACAAAAGTTTTATAAATCCTTCTAGATTTATAAGTTTTTTGGGACAAAAAGTGGGACAAGGAGAACCGTCCCCCTTGTCCCATCCCCCTTGTCCCATCCCCCTTATCCCATTTTAAATATTTTATCTATTATAAATTCTATATATAATTGTAGCTGCTTCTGCTCTTGTAGCCTTTATTCCAGATAAGAATTTCCCATTACTTCCTTCCATAATCCCAGTTTTAACCACTTTAGCAATATTTTCTACTGCCCATGGTTCCATATCCTTCATATCTATAAATCCACTTAGCAAAGTATCCACTTCTTCCTCATTTACTTCTACATCTATAATATTACTAAGAATTGTAGCCATCTCTCCTCTTGTAATTTTAGCATTAGGTCTAAAGCTGCCATCTTCATAGCCTTCAAGGAAATCTAATTCTTTCATAGTAGCAACATAATTAGCATGCCACTCTTCACCACTAATATCTGTAAACTCATCATTATATTTCACTACTTCTAATTCTAAACCATTGATTACCATAGCAGCAAATTCTGCTCTAGTTATTTCATCATTTGGTCTAAATGTTCCATCTGAATAACCCTGAATTACATTTTTAGCAACCATAGACTCCACATAGGGTTTAGCCCAATGATTAGCTATATCTTCAAAAGTCTTGTTTGATTCCAATATCATATACTTACTAAAGTGATCTAATTTTAATACAAATTGATTATCCATTACCTTACCAGTTACAAATTCTAACGTATTATCTTGTTCCTTAAGATAATAAACTGCTAACTTATCCTTATTTTCTAAATCCTTGACATTAACTTTTACAATAATAGGTGATTTAAATTTAGGCACTTCAGTTACTTTACCATCTTCAACTATCCCTAGATTTAAATCTATTGCCATTTTAATATCCTGATCTTCTGCACTATATTTTATTGTATCCTTCTCTATATTTTCTACTTTTAATATAATATCAGCTTCTTCTGATATACTAATACCATCTAATATATCAAAGGGCATTACAAACTCCATATCATTAGCTACTATATTAATACTAACTTTTTCCCTTGATAAAGAAGTAAATAATTTTTTAGGCAATTGAATATTTAAATCTTTATCTTTCACATCCTCTAATTTTACTACAAGAATAGCTTCCTTATCTTTATCTGTTTCTTTTTTTAACTCTTTAGCCCTTTCTACTATTTTGCTTTCATTAAATACTATATTGGCAACTCCATTTTTAATTTCTACTTCTATTTCCTCTTTGTCTACTGTAGGAGTTTCCTTATCTTTAGTATCCTCTGAGTCTATTGGCTTTGATGGTTTTACTGGCCTTGATGGCTCTGTATCCTCAGACTCAGCTTCCATTTTTATGATAACTGCTGTTAAGGGGTCTATGGTGATTTTTTCCTCTGCAAGTTGGAAACCACTGATTTTTGAAACTTCTTCAATGCCTGCTTCATCATTATCTACCAATACTACTCCCGAAGTTAAATCCACATCTAAAGAAATACTACGTTCTTTACTATCTGCATTTATAAATACATAATAAGCATCCCCATTGCTAGCTTCACTTCTATAAGCAATAATTAAATCTTCATTTTTTATTTCTGGTGCATTTAATAGTTTAACCTTTTCGTCAATTAATTCCTTAGATCCAATTGTAAATGCATCAGTTGATCTTCTTAATTTAATAAGACCAGTTGTATACTCCCTCGTAAGATTGTTAACAGGGTATAGTTCTTCATTCGTCGCCTTTTCCCAATCAAATCTATTAATTATATCCGAAGAACTATAGGAATCGTGGATAAAGTAGGGATATTTAAAGGCTTGCCCATTCTCATCGACCATATATGTGGATTTATAAGGAGCTTCCACTGTTTCTGCTCTATACTGTTTAGTACGACCATATTCCTGACCTGCATGGATAAAAGCTGTACCTTGAGAAGTTAAAACCATTGCATTGCCAAGGCGTATACGTTTATGAATCTCTAAATCCTTTTCTGGAATATCAGGATCGCCTTTTATGGAATGAGCAATTACATCATATAAAGTTAAATTATCATGGGCTGCAATATAAGATACTACATCCCCTGGTTGATCTGCCACAAAATTATATGGTTGAGCCTTAATATTATCAAATATCTGCTGAATATTTCGTGGCCCACCTGTAATAAATCTAGGTTCTCCTTCACATCCAAAACCTGATTTTATCTCATTTCTAAATTCATCAGAGAAACTTCCAACTGCTTCCGTATATTGCATCCAATCTTGATCAGCCGCCATCACATCGTAACCTTCATCCCCTTCATAGGTCCTCCAGCCTTCGCCAATCATGATTATATTAGGATTCAATTTTTTTGCCTTATCATATGCAATTTGTATAGTTTCTGCATCATGATCACCCATCATATCAAAGCGAAAACCATCTACTTTAAATTCTTCAGTCCAATATAGAATAGAATCCACTAAAATCCTTTGTGACATTTTATGTGTAGTCCCTAAACGTCCGCCTCCAAAGCTGGTTTTAGGTGTTCCATCAGCCTCCATAAAGTGATAATAATTGGGAACAAGATCTTCAAAAATATCTACTTTAGCAGTATGATTGTATACTACATCTAGAACAACTCCCATATCACGTCTATGGATTTCATCAATTAATCTCTTAAATTCTTCAATTCTCAATTCTGGATCATCAGGATCTTCTGAATACATTCCAGTAAGAGAAAAATACCCATGGGGGTCATAACCCCAATTATAATTGTTACCAGTAGAAGAATACTCTGTTAGTCTTTCATTGCTTGCCCATTCATTTCCCCAATAATAACTCATAACTGGAAGAAGTTGAATATGAGTAACCCCTAAACTTTGGATATAGTCCAATTTTTCTACAAATGCAGCAAATGTTCCAAATTCTGCTACTAGCTCTTCTGATATATTTTCATCTGATGTAAAATCTCGAACATGAACTTCATAAATAATCCCATCTTCACGTTTCTCATATCCTAGTATATTTGCATAATCTAATTCTGGCCCAATATTAGATGGATTTACAATTGCTGCCTTACCTATAGAGTATTCCCCACCACTATTTGGATCAGCCCAAGCAGCCATAGACTTAGCATAGGGATCCAATGCAAGGACAGTTTCACCATTACCATGATCAATACAATAATGATAGAAATATCCCTCTAAATTATCTAGACCAGTGTTTTCTTTACTTAAGGTTATTTCCCAAACCCCACGATCACCTAAAACCATCTCTATATCATCTTTAACAACTTTAAACTGATCATCCTTATCATAAACTCTAATAAAAACATTTTTAGCCTTTGGTGACCACAATTTAATTGTAGCAGTGCCATCTGAATGTAAAACAGCCCCCAACTCACCATCATAGGCATATATTTCATCAATGGCTCTCCAACTAGCAATTACATCAATAGTTTTTTCCCCATAGCTAATATGGTAAGGAGTGTTTTCCATATTGAAGTCACCAGTAAGTACTACAGTTGTTTCATCTTTGATATTCACCTGCGATACCTCTACTTTATTATTATTTTTATCTACTATAGAAATTGCTTCCATAAGATCTTTTCCCGTTAAACCTTCAGTTTTCGAGAATTTCACTTCAATCTTACTATCGGAAATCAATTCCCCAGAAACAATTGTAATGGGAACTGAACCAAAGGGGTTTGTATATACTTCTGAATCATCTTTTACAAATATTTCATTATATTGATCTAGCATATCAAATTTTAAATCTCCCGTTTGTTCGCCAGTTTTCTTATTTACAAAAAGGAAACCCATAGATTTTGCATCATCCTTAAGTTCTATATCATAATAGGCACCGAATTTACCCCTACCAGATAAATCTGTAGCACCATGAGGCCATTCCCCTAACTCTTCAGATGGTGTTTTTACATCTCCCCAATTCCACATAGCCCAATTATCATAGATTTCATCTGCTCGTTCATAATGAACTCTCACTGTGTTTTCAGGAATTTCTACTGGTTCCCACAAAAACACCTCATCTAAGCCCTGCTTTATCCAAACTTCATTAATCTCTGGAGAAAATATTTCAACTTCTTTATCTCCTCCGTCTTTTTCTCCTGTATTAGTATTTAATACAAGAAAACCTACTTTAGAAGGATTTTCTCTTAATTCAATATCCACATATGCCCCATAATCTGTTAATTGCTTTTTAAAAGGTGTACCATCAGTAGGCCAATTATCTGAAGCATTCTTTACATCTCCCCACATCCAAATCCCAAGATCTGTATAATCATTATCCTTTCGCTGATAATGTATTCTCAGATGATTTTCCTGAATATCATCAATTGGTGCTGGAACTTCATTCTCTGTTTCACCTACTAAAATAAATGTGCCACCTTCCTGCATTCCTGGTAGGATAATACTTACTTTCCTATCCTCTCCAACAGTAAAAATTTCACCACTATATACATCCCTCACTGTAGTTCCAGCCTTAAAGGGAACAGTAAGGCTTAGATTTTGGGCTTCATTTTTTGTATTTAATCCAACTACAGCTGATTCTCCATCATAGGCCCTCTCAAAAATAGAATATCTTAATTCATTGGAACCTTCTAGCATCTTTCTAGTTCCTTTAGAGAACACTTTAGAGTAATCACTACGAGCCTTTAAAACTTTTCTATAGTGTTCATGAACAGGATTGCCCTCAACTTTGTCCCAATCCATATTATATCGATTATCAAGATATGGATAATTATTCTTTCCATATAATCCTAATTCCTCACCATAATAAATAACTGGTTGACCCTTAGCTGTAATTTGCAATGATGCTGCTACCATAAGCTTTCCAATTTTATCATCATCTTCAAACTGACACAAAAATCCTGGTTCATCATGAGATGATAAGAATTGCCCTAGGGTTCCTGTATTGGTCAATTTTTCATTACGTTTACTTAGATTTTTTTCTACATTATTAATATTTCCCTTTACAAAATTTGTAGCTTGGTTTTTAAAATCAAAATCTAATAGAGAATCCATGGTTCCTGAATTAAGATAACCATAATCATTTCCAGAACTTGCACCCCAATATTCCCCAATAAGCTTAAATTCTGGCATCTCCTCTGTAAAAGCATTTTTAAATGCCATCCAAGTAGTGTCTTCCACATGTTTTACCGTATCTACTCTAAAATAATCTATGGTATTTCCTTGTTCTGTTTTGGATTTATCTATCCATTGAGTTTGCCATTGAATAATTTGTTCCCGCACTTCTGGATCCTCAGTTATAAAATCTGGAAGTCCTGCTAACTCTCCTTTTACAGTATCTGTACCTCCATCTCGAATCATTCCTTCAAAACGTGCCCTATCCTCATCTGTTGGAAAATGAGGAATTGTTCCATCATCTAATTCCTTGTCTGCAGCCTTCAGTCCATAACCTGTATGATTTAATACCACATCAACCATAATCTTTATTCCACGTTCATGAGCCTTATCAATTAATTCATGGAAATCTTCCATAGTACCAAAATGTGGATTTAACTCACTAAAATTACTTGCCCAATACCCATGATAAGCATAGTATGGAGTAATATGTGGGTCTTCATTATATCTTACATCATGAGCTATATTCTCTACTATGGGGCTTATCCAAATGGTGTTAATCCCTAAATCAGCTAAGTAATCAAGCTTTGCCGTAATACCTTTAAAATCTCCACCTTGATATGCACCAGGATCCTCCTTATTATAGCCAACTTCATAGGGATCATCATTAGAAACATCCCCATTAAAAAATCTATCAGTTAACATAAAATAAATTACTGCTTCATCCCAATCAATATCTGCTTCACCTACAAATTGCCTTGGCTTAACTATTAGATTGGCCTCACCTATATGTTCTTTACCATATATATCCACAACTGTAATAGGTAAAGTCTTAACCCCTGCAGTAATCGATTGCTCAACTGCTATTGTTACAGCCTCTAATTCTGGATCAATAGATACTTTCTCTGGACCTCCTAATTCTCTTAAGTCCACATACATTTCTCCAATTTCAATATCCTTTTCATTTGATATATTAAGAGATAGCACTGCATTTTCATTATAATCTATTTCTTCTGGAGAAACCGTTCCAGACACTTCTATATGGGATTCATAATAAGAAAAACTACCTTCAAAATATGGATCCTCCACTTCCACTGTTTCACCGTCTATTGTTACTAAATAGCTGTATTCATATTCACCTTCTGGAATATTTTCATAGGTAAATACAAATCTTTCATTATCCTCTTCCCTAATCATTTCATAAGTTTTGTCTAAAATTTTCAATTCTACTTTTTCAATCTTTGACATATCATCATTTAAATACAAATCCTTATCCCGATAATGGAAAGTTACATTGCCATTATCAATAGTGGGAGGTTCCACATCTGGAACAGTAAAAAATTCCTCTTCACCACTTTTTACATAAACTTTTGTAATTGGGTCACTTGTACTCACACTTATAAAACGATCTTTATCTACATCCTTTCCTTCCCAATCACCCTTTCTAATGATAAAACCTACTTCCTGTATTTCTGGCCCTATATTTATTTCTCCTATGGCCTTTCCATCTTTAATTTCAATAAAATCAATTTGATCATCTTGAACACCAGTATTCCATACCCAGATGTTCCAATTGTCATAATTTTCATCTTCTCGCTCATATACTAGACGAATATACGGAGTCAAAGAATCTTCTACCAACTGCTCTCCTTCTACTTTTTCATCTATAAAATTAGAATCAGTAGTATTGTCCTTATCTATTATAGAATCCTCCAGTGCTAGAAAACTGGCCTCAGCCCTTGGTACAGAACTTGTAAAGACACTAAAAACCATAAGAATAGCCAGTATTATGGATACTCTTTTTTGAAATTTAAATCTTGTTTTCATTATTAACCTCCCCTTTTCAAATTAGCAAAAGTCAAAATATGAATTGTAAAATAATCCCTCCTTGTACAATATAGTTATAATCAAATTACAGTTTTCCACTGTAATAATTATCAATTTCTTAAATAATAATATAGTCTTCTTTTCTAATCATTAAATACATTTCTTTGGCTTCT
>JAAYPX010000262.1 GCA_012519565.1 Clostridiales bacterium
AAAATGTCCAAAGCTACCTGCATTTCTTTGTATTGTTATTGTTACATCTTCAAGCTCGTTGTCAAAGTAGTCTTTATTCAATAAACAGTATATTTCTTTAAGATACTTAGCAGCTGTTGCATAATCCATGATATCATCCATAATAAGCATGCCTTCCTTTCTAAAATGCACTTTGTTATTTTTATATTAATTCGAAAGGAATGCTTTTCTTCTGGTATACAAATATTTACTCTATAATTTTCCCATCTTCCCCAAATAATAAACCCTCTTTAAATTTTCACCTCTATTTTTCTCACTTTTAAACTACTTGGACTGCTTAACTAAAATTTCATCAATGCTACAGCTATTTTTCACCTTATGCCATATTACTTATTTCCAAAGTGGATTTATATTACTACCTCATCCCTCATAATGCCCATCATTGAATACAATTTATAAATATGTTGAAAATGTACCACCCTGTATCATCTTTTTTATACTAATGTAAGTATCAGCCGGCATCTTATTAAAATCTTCAATGTTTTATTTACTGTTAAACTATGATATAGATATTATTTATTTCCTGGATTTAACCGGCGATATATTGTTGTTCGACTTACCCCGAGCTCGTTAGCAACTAATTCATAGCTTCCTAACCTATTATAAGCTTCCTTGATTTTATCTATTGTTACATCCTCTTTATATGCAATCTTTACACCAGACTTTAATTTTGACTTCTGTAGTTGGTAACTGTTATATGTATTCATTATGGTTTCATGTTGATCTATGGTTTCCTTTAAACGTTGATTCTCTTTCTCTAACTCCTCTATTCTTATTTGTAATGCTTTTTCATTTTCCATAAAAGGATAGGCCTCTTTTAAAGCATTATATAGAGCAGGTACTATGTCAGGAAAATTATTTACCCCCGCCTCTCTTTTTAAATCCTCAAGTATAACCTTTAATCCCATGCTCCCTTTATTATGTTTTCTTATCAAATCAAATAAGAAATCTTCTGCCATCTTAAAAATCCTCCTTGTATTAATTTTTGTTGTAGTTGATTAATATTACCGAATAATGGTTTAACATGTTACAAATATAGTAGTCCTTCTATGAAACATTCTACCAGACATAAATTAGTATCGTATCTCGAAGAACTATTAAACCTCTCTGTGGTTTTTACTTGTATACTAATACATTATACTAATGCTTATTTGCAGGTATCATGTTTCAAATAACAGCTGTCTATTGAAACAGCATAAAGCTGTTGCTGTTGCTTCTATTTGTAATAATTTGATAAGTACAGCAGATAAATATCCATCGTTGTATCATCATTTCATCAAATGTATCAATTGTTTTTAGGCAAAAAAATAAACCATTTATTTGGTTTATAAAATTACCCTATATAAATGATTTCCTAGTCAATATGTACTCCACCTGATGCTAAGGCTGTTACCCCACTATTCCCTACTATCAGTGTTACCATTAGTATCATTGCTAGTAGTCTTTGCAATCTCTTCCTTTTCATAACGAATCCTCCTATTCTATATAAACGCTATCTAACTCTAAAATTTTAATTTATTATTATATAATTTAAGTATAAAATACTACATCTACTTATAGTTATGTATTACTAATTATTACTAGTGTTTTTCCAATATTCTCCTAACGCAGAGTATTGGCTGTTTAAGTTGCCTATTTCTATTAATTGAAAACCTGTTATAATTA
>JAAYPX010000037.1 GCA_012519565.1 Clostridiales bacterium
ACTATATAAACCATTAAAGATAGAGTAAAGGAGCATTAAAACTATGGGATATAAGCATTTAGTGTTTGAAAAAGATGCAACATTTCTTGTAACAGGTGGAGCTGGTTTTATAGGTTCTAACCTATGTGAGGCAATCCTTGAGATGGGATATAAGATTCGTTGTTTTGATAACTTATCTACAGGAAAACAGGAAAATATAGATTTGTTTCTAGACAATCCGAATTATGAATTTATAAAAGGTGACATTCGAGACTTAAATACATGTATAGAAGCATGTAAAGGTATGGATTATGTTCTTCACCATGCCGCATGGGGAAGTGTTCCGAGAAGTATTGAATTGCCTCTTTTGTATGAAGACATAAATATTCGTGGTACATTAAATATGATGGAAGCTGCTAGGCAAAATGGAATAAAAAAATTCGTTTATGCTTCTAGTTCTTCTGTTTATGGCGATCATCCTGCATTACCCAAAAAAGAAGGTCAAGAGGGGAACTTGTTATCACCATATGCATTGACAAAGCGTTGTGACGAAGAGTATGGCAGGTTATATACTAGACTCTACGGACTTGATATATATGGTATGAGATATTTTAATGTGTTTGGTCGTAGACAGGATCCCGATGGTGCCTATGCTGCAGTTATTCCCAAATTTATAAAACAGCTAATGAATGATGAAGTGCCTACAATTAATGGTGATGGGAAGCATAGTAGGGATTTTACATATGTGGATAATGTTATAGAAGCTAATCTAAAAGCTTGCAAAGCATCGCATGAAGTTGCTGGACAAGCATTCAATATTGCATATGGTGGTAGAGAGTATCTGATCGACATATTTTATGATTTATGTAAGGCATTAAGCAAATCAATTGAACCAATATTTGGTCCAGAAAGAGCAGGAGATATTAAGCATTCAAATGCAGACATTAGTAAAGCGAAAGAATTGTTGGGCTATGAACCAGAGTGGAGTTTTGAAAGAGGAATTAAAGCTGCTATAGATTGGTATATAAATAATTTGTAAGATGGATTTTTTGGTGAAACTTAGTGATAGTGAGGAGAGAATAAGTGAAGGTACTTCATATTATTAACAATTTAGGTTCTGGTGGAGCTGAAAAACTATTAGAAGGTTTACTACCTATTATGAACAATTTAGAGGATGTTAAAATAGATTTGCTTTTACTTAGCGACACAGGAAATGTATTTGACAAAGGTTTGCTAGAAAGAGGAGTTAATATTGATGTTATACCTTTACGAAAGAACAAGAATCCAATTAATGTATTATATATTAAAAACTATATTGTAAATGGAAAATATGATGTTGTTCATGCACATTTATTTCCAACAATTTATTGGGTCTCGATAGCTTCTAGATTAATATTTAAAGGCAAGCCTAAGTTTATATATACAGAACATAGCACTCATAATAGAAGAAGAAGTAAGAATATATTAAAGCCGCTGGAAAGGTTTGTTTATTCTTGCTTTAGTAAAATAATTTCTATAAGTGATGATGTACAAAAAAATCTTGTGAGCTTTTTAAGACCGAAAGAAAAAAACATTCATAAGTTCACTATTATTTACAATGGAATTGATTTAAATAGGTTTATAGAAGCAGAA
>JAAYPX010000263.1 GCA_012519565.1 Clostridiales bacterium
TAATGTTAACATTAATCAACATTAAAACAATGGACTGGATTTTAAGATAAACATAGTAATAATTTGTTACTATTGAGGAGGCATAAGAATTGGTTATAAAACTAAAGCTTAAAAAACTAAAGCTTAAAAAGCAAAAGTTTAAAAAACTAATAATAGTTTTAAGTATTTTAATAGTATCTGTCCTAGGTATAGCTATTTATATCCAAGCAACCCCTAAGGTTGTAGATAATATCATTGTGGAGGCTGGCACTGAAACAGTCGATGTGAGTGGTTTCCTAATCAACAAAGATGATAATGGGGTTTTATTAACAGATATAGATACCTTAGATATGATGAAGCCCGGTGATCATGAAGTGGAGATAGAAATTAATAATAAAACTTATACATCTATTATTAAAGTGGTAGATACCATTGCGCCAAGGGCAACTCCTATAAACCAGATGATAGCTAAGGGAGATACTATAGCCGCAGAGGCATTTGTAAGTGAAATAATTGATGCAACAGAGGTCAAGGTATATTATGATAGGCCACCATTAGAAGTAGTTGGCGAACAGGAGTTAACCATTATTCTAGAGGATAGCAGTGGCAACAAATCAGAGCTAATTGCTAAACTAACCATCCTAGATATAGCTGATGAAGTTAATATAGAGGCTGGATCATTTAATAATTTAACTATCCAAGATTTTATATCTGATGGTAATTATGAGGCAAAGCTAGAGACAGATTTATCAAAAATTGATTTTAACAAAACCGGTAGTTATGAAATTGGTATTAATGTCGATGGGAAGAGTTTTTTAAGTCATTTAAATCTAGTGGATACAACACCTCCAAAAGCAATAGATGTTAATGTGGAGATTTGGCAGGGGGAAACCGTAGAAGCATCTTCTTTTGTAAGGGATATTGAGGATATATCTGCTGTTAATATTAGCTATGAAAAGATACCTGATTTCTCATTGGTTGGGGAGCAAACAGTCGATATAATATTAGCTGATGAGTTTGGCAATACTACTCAACTGCAATCTTTACTTACTACTAAAGAAGATAAAGAACCTCCTACAATCTATGGCGTTAATGACAAAACAATATACATAGGGGAAGCTCTATCGTTTCGTGCAGGGATTAAAGCTAGGGATAATAAAGACGGGGAAATAGATTATAAAGTTGATAGCAGTAAGGTGAATTTAAAAAAGAAAGGTACTTATAATGTTTTATATACAGCTACAGATACTTCAGGTAATACAGCCACAAAAACCTCGGTAATTACAGTCAAAGAGCTTATCATAACAGAAGAGATGGTTTCCAAACTATGTAAGGATATCCTTGCCAGTATCACCAGTGAAGATATGACAAAAAGAGAGATTGCAAGGAAGATATATGACTGGGTAAAAGGCCATGTTTCCTATAGCGGTAGCTCTGACAAGTCGGATTGGTTGAAAGAGGCCTATAAGGCTATTAACAAAGGGGTTGGAGATTGCTTTACATATTTTGCGGTGTCTCAAGCTCTGCTCAACGAAGCAGGAATAGAGAACATGAAAGTAACTAGAGTTGGGGGAAAAACCCAACATTTCTGGAATTTAATTAATTGCGGTGATGGCTGGTATCACTTTGACACCTGTCCTACCAAGGATAAGATTGATACATTTATGCTTACAGATGCAGAGGTAGAAGCATATACTGAGTATCGCCAAAATAATTACTATAATTTTGATAAATCTCTATATCCGAGAACACCTGAGGAGTAAAATTTAATTATTGGGCCTAGATGAGTTTTCTTCTACCATAACATAATCGGTTCTGGCTCTAAATTGTAAAGGGGTTATATGATAGTATTTTTTAAAATGTTTATTAAAGGATGAGGCATCCTTAAAACCACAGGAGTAGGCTATCTCAGTTACGCTTAAGTTAGTGTCCTGTAGCATTTTTCCAGCAACATTTAAGCGATAGTTTATTAAGTACTGCTGAGGAGAAAGTTTCTTATGTAACATAAATATTTTATATAGATATGTACGGTCAATAGAAAGATAAGTGGCAATATCCCCTATTTTTATATCATAGGTGTAGTTATGATGAATAAAGTTCAGCGCTTTTTTGATATGGGTTTCATGGATAAGCTTAACTGAACTACTTCTTGGCCTATACATATTGGAAAAGCAAAGATATAGCAATGAAAGATAAGTATATTCATTACCGCTACCTTCCATAAAAGTCTGTATCAGTGAAAGAAGATTTTCCCTAAGTAGACCATTGCTCATGTCCTTATATATAAGATTGGTTTCGGAAAGACCACAGTTTTCTAAGATAGTTTTCACATCATATCCATCAAAGCCAATCCAACAATATTCCCAGGGCTCAATCTTATCTGCACTGTATACAGTAGTAACCCCTGGGGTTATAAGGAAACCTTCTCCAGCTTTTAGCTTATATGTTGATCCATTAACATAGTATTTACCCTTGCCCTGCAATATATAATGGAACAAATAATGAGGGCGAATTGCTGGTCCAAAGGTATGGGAGGGTTTGCACTGCTCCCGGCCACAATAATAGAGGATAATAGGATTTGTGATAGATATTTTATTATCATTTATACTGGTCTGGTTCATCATTATCACTCCCGCATATAGTTGTCTTATAATCTTTGTTATTATAGTCAACATAATGACAAGTTTTTGAAACATATAACATAGTGTATTCTTAAGCAATATTATACAATGAAATATATAATATTACAAATAGCAAGGAGATGGAATTATGGTTAAGATAACATTTATGGGTGCGGGAAGTACTGTATTTGCGAGGAATGTACTAGGGGATTGCATGTGTACTCCTTCCCTTAGGGATGCAGAGATTGCCTTGTATGATATTGATGGTAAACGGCTAGAGGAATCAGAAATTATCTTAAAGGCAATCAACAATAATGTTAATTCCAATAGGGCAACCATAAAAACCTATTTAGGTGTAGAAAATAGAAAAGAAGCTTTAAGGGATGCTGATTTTGTAGTTAATGCTATTCAGGTTGGCTTCTATGATCCTTGTACAATTATCGACTTTGAAATTCCTAAGAAATATGGTTTACGTCAAACAATTGCAGATACCTTAGGTATAGGAGGTATTATGAGAGGTCTTAGGACAATTCCTGTTGTTGCTGACTTTGCCAAAGATATGGAGGAAGTATGCCCTAACGCCTTATTTTTAAACTATACTAATCCAATGTCAATTATTACTGGGTATATGCAAAGATACACTAATATAAAAACCATAGGACTATGTCATAGTGTTCAGATATGTTCATACCATCTGCTTAAGGATTTAGGAATGGAGGACAAACTGGAAGGTAGAAGAGAACTTATAGCAGGTATAAATCATATGGGCTGGCTTTTAAAAATAAAAGATAAGGACGGAAATGATCTATATCCTGAGATAAGACGTCGGGCAGCAAAGAAAAATGCTAGCGAAAAACATAATGATATGGTAAGATACGATTACATAAAGAATCTAGGGTATTATTGCACAGAATCCAGCGAACATAATGCAGAATATAATCCTTTCTATATTAAATCCAAATATCCTGAATTAATTGAAAGGTTCAATATTCCTCTGGATGAATATCCAAGAAGATGTATAAACCAGATAAATGGTTGGGAAAAAGAAAAAAATGATATCTTACAGGATGGCAAGGTAACCCATAAACGTTCTAATGAATATGCATCCTATATTATGGAGGCAATAATAACTAACAAGCCATTTAAGATAGGTGGTAACGTATTAAATACTGGTTTAATCGATAATCTGCCTGCAGATGCTTGCGTGGAAGTTCCATGCTTGGTAGATGGTCAAGGAATCAATCCTTGTCATGTGGGTAGATTACCAGTGCAATTGGCTGCAATGAATATGACTAATATAAATGTTCACCTTTTAACTATAGAAGCAGCCTTAACTAAAAAGAAGGAAAATATATATCAGGCTGCAATGTTAGATCCCCATACGGCAGCAGAGTTATCTATTGATGATATAGTTAGTATGTGTGATGAGTTAATAGAAGCCCATGGAGAGTATATGGATATGTATAAATAATATAGGGTATATTATTTTTAGCAAACTGATATAATATCAGTAGATAAATATTTTACCAGGGGAGCTTATAGAAGCTGTAAATCTTAACTGCATGGAGGTAACTATGATCTGGAATTATGAAGTCGGACGTATTTATAGAACCGATGATAAAGGCAAGGTATTATCTGAAACCAATTATTCCCATAAAGATAATGGGATAGTCGAGATAGAACGGGTCTATGTA
>JAAYPX010000038.1 GCA_012519565.1 Clostridiales bacterium
AAATTCCCGAAGGAATATCTATGGACACTACTGTACATTTATGATCATTAATATTGTTAATAACCCTTTCATATTCTCCTGTGACAGGTCTGGTCAAACCAATACCAAAAATAGCATCTACTATTATATTGTATTCACCCGGCTTGTTACTATTTTCTATAGGTATACCTAAATTTGATGCTATCTCCAATTGTAATCTCGTCTCTTCTGTTGCCTTCTTTCTTTCCCCTAAGATGCAAATTGCAACATGATACCCCTGCAAAGCCAGGATTCTACATGTTGCAATTCCATCACCGCCGTTATTTCCTATACCACATACCACTAGAATACGGTCAGTTTCCTTAATAAATCCTTTCATAAGGGAAACTGTTTCAAGGGCTGCCCGTTCCATCAAAACTAAAGCTGGTAGCTTAACCTCTTCTATAGTATACTCATCTATTTTCTTCATGGTCTTTGCATCTACTGCAAACTTCATTGGGGTGCCTCCGTTCTCCTATAACATATGCATTGGCATATATTTGGGAATTAGTAATAGATACATGTATTACTGAAATCCCTTGGCCTTCTGCCACTTTAGCAGCTTTACCATATAGATTGACAAAAGGCTTCCCCATATCGTCTCTTAAAACTTCTATCTCTATTGGTGCGATACCACGAAAGCCTGTGCCAAACATCTTTACAACTGCTTCTTTAACTGCAAAATTATCTGCTGCTTTCTTTATATCTAAATTAATCAGTTCTATCTCTTTTTCTGTATATATTCTCCTTAAAAAACCAGGCTTCTCACAGGCCTTAGTTACACGGTCTATTTCTATCAAATCCACACCGATTCCAGTAATCATATAATCACCGCACTTTCCATGATAGCCTAATTATAACTCTAAGGGTTCAACTGATCAAATTCTTCGATCAGATCAACTCCAAGAATATCATGCATATATGAATATATGTTGGTATTCTTTTGCTCTATATCTTGTTTAAGAAGGATTTTATTTTTTAATTCATACCTCATTCTAGAAATCCATTCAGTAATTTTAGCTATTTCCTGCTCATTACGGCTTAGGTTTTCATAACATAAGGATATACTTTCAATGATAAGTTTTTCATTTGACTCTTTGATTAGATATGGTAGGTCTAAAAGCTCATCTGAAGCTTTTTCAATTTTAGCATTCAAATCCTCAATAAATTTTTTATTCTGCTCATGCTTTTTACCAGAGCCCATATTTTCTACAATTTCATCCATTAACTTTTTCTTTAGGGCTTTCATTTCTTTAATATCATTTCCTAATTGTCCCTGCCTTTGAAGAAGTTGATTTAGATTTTGCTCTAATTGTACTATTTTAGAGTTTTTCTCACCCTCTGGAAATAATTCATACCAACGCTCATCTAAAGTTGCTATGGGCAGTTTTCTATTTTTTACTATGCTCATTAATTTTTTCTCATTAGTTTTTCTACCCATATAGTTCGTCCCTTCTATTGCTGTTCTTTCTCTTGCTGTTCTTTCTCTTGCTGTTCTTTTTCTTTCACTGACAACCTATAAGATAGCTTCATAAGGCTCTCAGCTAGATGTACATTCTCTACAGTGACATCCTTAGGTAAATTAAAATCTGTAGGTGCAAAGTTCCAGATACCTTTGATACCCCATTTGGCCAAATCGCTGGCCACCTGTGCAGCCTGTGTCTTAGGTAGAGTTAGGGCTGCAATATCTACCTCATTAGTCTTTAAAAACTCCTCTAATTCATCCATCAGTCTAATCTCAATACCCCGAATAGACATACCAACTAATCTAGGATTTACATCAAAGATTGCTTTAACAAAAAACCCCCGTCTTTCAAAATCCGCATAATTGGCTAAGGCCTGCCCTAAATTACCAGCACCGATAATAATAACATTATACTTTTTATCTAACCCCAAAATCTTACCTATCTCAGAATGCAGATACTCTACATTATATCCGTATCCTTGTTGTCCAAATCCACCAAAATTATTTAAATCCTGTCTTATTTGTGAGGCTGTTACCTTCATCCGTTCACTTAGTTCTTTAGAAGAAATCCGAACTACATCTTTTTCCAGCAAATCTCCCAAATATCTATAATATCTCGGCAATCTATTAATAACAGCTTTGGATATAACTTTCTTTTCCAATGAAATTTTCCTCCTTCTCCTTAGCTTTTATTAAATTGCACTTATTTGTGCTCTATAAGTATGCTCTTTTATGCCTAGCAAGCTTATACTATGCAGCTATAGGTGACTGTAATAGGTTTACTTCTACCAGTGTATTTCATACCTAAGTACTGGTTCAATTATGCAACAGCACCATATTAAATATTATATTTTATTGTTAATAATAAGTCAATCTTATAGACTAGCCTACCTTATAATTTTTTGCCTCAACCTGAAACATTTCCGCATATCTGCCTTTCTGTGCCATTAATTCCTCATGGGTTCCTTCATCTATTATTTCCCCATTATCAAACATATATATTCTATCTACATGACGGGTTGTAGATAATCTATGGGATATAAAGGTAACTGTCACTATACCCAAATGAAATATTGCTTAATACTTGGCTTCCTAAAAGATTCAACCTCTAAATCACCGCTTATCTATATAGATACATAAGCCAAATATATACATAAGCCAAATGTCTTTTCCACAGACTAGACATTTGGCTTAAATTCTCATAATAAAATAATAAATTATTTTTGCAATATATTGACTTTATAATAATATTGGTTAAGTTTTATGGGAATGATTTCTATTAATATTAATATCTAAATTCTTATAATTATATTGCCGAGCTAAGGCACTAGCTCCAAATAGCAAAATCCCTAGAATACCAATAGTGAAGATAATTTTTTTAACAATATTAACCTTATTAACTTGCATCTTGCCCTCCTATAATTTAACTGCAGTAGTCAGTTTGCTTTGCTTAAATTATGGCATAATTTCCCTGAGGAGTCAATCCATTTTTCGACATTACCTTGCTATATAGAATTACCTTTACCAGTTAGACAGCTTATGATAGAATAATCTAGAGTGTATGATTAGATAATCACGGAGCTGCGCAAAATTGTTTGGCCTATACAGTCATAGCCAACACATCTTATTGCGACAAGCCCATGAATTAATATGACAATAAAGAGAATGGTGATTTACATGATATTAGCATGTCATAATATAAGTAAAAGTTTCGGTATTAATCAAGTCCTTCAATCTGTGTCTTTTCATATAAATGAAAGAGAAAAGGCTGCTATTGTTGGGATTAACGGTGCTGGTAAGTCTACTTTATTAAAAATAATAATGGGGCACTTATCTGCAGATGAAGGAGAAGTAATCCTTGCCAAAGGATCTACCATCGGTTATTTGGCCCAGCACCAAAAGCTTTCCTCTGATAATACCATATATAATGAAATGTTAACTGTTAAGCAGGATATCATAAGTCTTAATGAAAATATCCGAACTCTAGAGCAGAATATGAAACATGCAAAAGGGGCTGAGCTGGAGCAGATGCTTAATTCATATACCCGTTTAGTCCACGAATTTGAGATGAAAAACGGCTATGCCTATCAAAGTGAGGTTATTGGTGTTCTTAAAGGTCTAGGTTTTATGGAAGATGAATTTGATAAAAATATCAATACCCTCTCTGGGGGGCAAAAAACCCGAATAGCTTTGGGAAAGCTTCTTCTATCTAAACCTGATATAATTCTACTGGATGAGCCTACCAATCACTTAGATCTTGTATCTATAGGATGGCTGGAGACTTTCTTATCTAACTATAATGGCGCTGTGGTTATTGTGTCCCATGACCGCTATTTCTTGGACAAGGTAGTAACTAAGGTTGTAGAAATTGATCAGACCAAAGCCCAAACCTTTAATGGTAATTACTCCACCTATGCCGTAAAAAAAGCTCAACTTAGAGAAGATATGTTAAAACAATATCTCAATCAACAGAGGGAAATCAAGCATCATGAAGAGGTTATTGCAAAACTTCGTTCCTTTAATCGAGAAAAATCAATCCGTAGGGCAGAAAGCCGAGAAAAGATGCTAAATAAGATTGAACGGGTGGATAAACCTATAGATAATGCCCAGATGCATTTTCAATTGGAGCCTAGAGTTGTAAGCGGTAATGATGTTTTAAATATCAACAACTTATCTAAGTCCTTTGGAAATCTTACCTTGTTTAAAGATATCAGCTTTGAATTAAAGCGGGGAGAAAAGGTGGCTATAATTGGAAATAATGGTACTGGTAAAACCACTATATTAAAGATTATAACAGGACAGCTCCCAGCGGATTCAGGCCAAATCGACTTTGGCACTAAGGTTAATATCGCTTACTTTGATCAGGAACATCAAGTACTAAATCCAGAGAAAACTTTATTTGATGAGTTGCAGGATACATATCCTAATTTAGATAATACCAGTGTCCGTAATATATTAGCAGCCTTTTTATTTACTGGAGATGATGTCTTTAAGAGAATAAAAGATCTAAGTGGTGGCGAACAAGGGCGGGTAGCCTTAGCCAAATTAATGTTATCAGAGGCAAACCTTTTAATCCTTGACGAGCCTACTAACCACCTGGATATTCCTTCTAAAGAAATACTGGAAAATGTAATAAATAATTACAGCGGAACTGTTCTTTATGTATCCCACGACCGGTATTTTATTAATAAAACCGCCACTAGAATTCTTGATCTTACAGAACAGACACTACTTAATTATATCGGTAATTATGATTACTATATTGAAAAGAAAGCTGACATTGAAGCAGCCTATCTTGGAGATAAGCAAGTTTCTCAACAATCCTATAATCTAAAGGGACTGTCATCTTTTCCAGCTACAGTTAACTCCTCATCAACATCTGGTAGAAATAGTGATAATTCTGTCTCAGATAGCAAACTTAGCTGGCAACAGCAAAAGGAAGAGCAGGCGCGAATACGAAAGCGGAAAAATGATCTTGCCAAAATTGAAGATGAAATTAGTAAATTAGAAACAAGAAATGATGAAATCGATCAGCTACTTACACAGGATGATATATATACCAATGTTGAAAAACTAATAGAACTAAACAAGGAGAAAAAAGCTATAGAAAACAGATTAGAAGAATTACTGGAACAGTGGGAAGAACTGGCTGATCAGTAGATGCAGATACGCCATAAGGTTTAATCTAGACATTTAGAAATAGAAAGATAAATCTGTTTAAGTTAGAAAATATATAAGGTTATACAGGTATACCCCAATGGGCAAACGTACTTTGTGCCTTGGTTTTACCTGTATAACCTATTTAAGTTGTCGCCATATGCTTATATTAATTTACCCTTATCTAACTTAATAACCAAAGGGCATATTCAGCATATAGATTCGCAGCTATGAGAATAGCTTCTTCATCAATGTCAAAGTTATCTCCATGTAGATCGGCAAGAGTATTAGGTTTAGCTTGGTTGCCAGATCCAACATAGGCATACATGCCTGTTGCTTTTTTTAGAAAATCAGCAAAATCATCCCCCCCTAGAGAAGCTTCTTTCCTCACAATATTATCTCTTCCAATAATCTTCTCTGCAATATCTCTAACCTCTTCACAGGCAATCTCACTATTTACCAGTGGAGATGCAAAATCCTTAAAGGTAACTTCAGCCTGGCCCCCATATAAACTTGCTATGCTTCTTGCTATTTCTTCTATCTTACGATTGGTTTTCTCACGGGTTTCCTCGTTAAAGCATCTGGTAGTCCCTTCAATTATAGCATCTTTGGCAACCACATTATAAGCATTTCCAGCCTTAAGCAGGCCAACACCCACAACCACAGAATCTTTAGGATCTGATAGGCGGCTTACAATGCCCTGTAATGCTACCACTGTCTGAGCCGCTATATAAAGGGCATCTACTCCTTTCTGGGGAGTTGATACATGGGCACTCTTTCCCTTAATTTGAATTGTAAAATGATCTACTGATGCATTAACAGGCCCCTCTTGGATTGCCACCTTTCCAACTGGTATATAAGGATCCACATGCACACCAAACACCCGATAAACCTGATCCAGAAGCCCTTCCTTTACAAATAATCTAGCCCCCTGTCCACATTCCTCACCCTGTTGAAAGATAAGATAAACTTTACCATTCAAATTAGCTTCCTGGGATTTCAAATATCTGGCTGCACCTATTAGAGCAGTGGTATGGGCATCATGACCACAAGCATGCATAACTCCAGGTATCTTAGAGGCATACTCCTCCCTCTTTACATCTTGTATATGGAGGGCATCGATATCCGCCCTTAGGGCAATTATACGATCTGATTTCCCCTTGCCTTCAATAATTCCAAATACACCGGTCTCGCCAACTCTCCTGCTTATAATTCCTATTTGATTTAGTTCCTCCTCTATCCTATACGCTGTATTATATTCCTTCATACTGATTTCAGGATACTGGTGAAAATGTCTTCTTAAGTTTATTAGATATTCTTTATCTTTTTTAATCTCTGAGCATGTCCCCATAAGCCAACCACGCCTTTCCTATTATTTAAGTGCCCTACTTTAACCAACTAGTTCCAAGTGGGAATATAAGCTCCCTGATATGCTTCCTCTATTACCTGCGCTACTTCTTCTGTTCTAAAAGCTTCTACTACCCTTTGATAATGTTCATTATCTTTATCCTCTGTCCTTGCCACTATAATATTAATATAAGGATTTTCACTATCTTCACTAACTTCCTCTAGATATATTGAATCTCTTTGAGGATTTAGTCCGTTATCTACTGCATGCCCTCCATTGATAATAGCTGCAGTTACATCTGCCAATAGGGAAGGGGTATTGGCAGCTTCCACTTCATAGAACTGGATGTTAAGGGGATTGTCAATTATATCTGTAATGGTAGGTGTATATCCAACCTCTGGATCTACAGTGATAAGTCCTGCTGCTTCTAGTACTTTAAGTGCTCTTCCACCATTGGTTGCATCACTGGGTATAGCTATGGTTGCATCTTTTTCAATCTCACTAACATCATTTACCTTCTTAGAATATAAGCCCAGGGGTGCAATTATGGTCTCCCCGATAACTGATAGTTTAAGACCCTTATCTGCAATTTCATTATTTAGATATGCATAATGCTGAAAGGCATTTAAATCAATTTCTCTATCTGCTAGGGCTTGATTAGGCAAGGAATAATCTGCAAACTTCACCAGTTCTATATTGATACCTTCCTTAGCCAAAGTATTAATTACAGGTTTCCACTGTTCATTATTTTCACCTACTACGCCAATCTTAATATTCACTGAATTCACTGAATTCCCTGGCTTTTCATCGGTCACGTCTTCTGTTACCGCATCTTTACCTATAACTTCTTTATCCTTAGATCCATTATCATCTTGTTGGCAGGCAACCAGTCCCAAGGTTAATACCCCAATAAATGCTGTTATAAATAATAATTTTATATTCTTCATGTGAAATCCTCCTTAATGATTTATAATTATATTTACAGATTGCTTTTGTTTTACCATTTCAAATTATTTATAATTTGGCTTTAAATTTTATAGATAAATAATATTTAATTACCTATTTTAATGTGTCGTTTTCTTAATAATGATATTACCGATACCTTGAATAATCATAACCATAAGCAAAAGTATAATAACTGTTACATAAGTAATATCTGTTTGATTTCTTTGATGACCATATCTAATTGCAAAGTCCCCAAGCCCTCCTCCGCCGATGGCTCCCGCCATAGCTGTTAAACCAATTAGGCTGATTAGGGTAATGGTTGTAACTCGTACCAAACTAGGAACACTCTCCTTAAGATATACACGAAATATTAGTCCTAGGGGAGATGTCCCCATGGCCTGGGCTGCTTCTATTAGTCCATGGTCAATCTCAGCTAAAGCTGTTTCCACCTGTCTTGAATAAAATGGTACAGTCCCAAATATCAATGGCAAGATCGCCCCTTTTGTACCTATGGCAGTACCAACCACTAACCTTGTAAATGGGATTAGGCTGGCCAGAAGAATAACAAAGGGTATGGAGCGAAATAAATTAATAACTTTATCAAGCAGTCCATAAATCACCTTATTTCTTGCAATTCCTCCTGGGCCCGTAATTATAAGAACAATACCCAATATTAAGCCGATAGCAAATGATATAACTCCTGAATAGAAGGTCATATATAATGTCTGCTGGGTACTTTTCCATAATTCCTGGGGTTTATCCATAACATTAGGTATGATTTCATATAGCCATGCTTCCATTACTTATTACCTCCACTCCTACATTTTTTTCTTCAAGGAAAAATATTGCTGATTTTATATCTTCCTCTCTTCCACTTACTATAGCTACTAGGCCACCTATCGGATTGTCTCCGATAAGTTCAATATTGCCAAAAATTATGTTGACATCTAGATTGAATAACCTGGATATCTGGGATATCAAGGCTTCGGATGCACTCCGCTCAAGATAGCGAAATCTAATAATATATTCGCCTGGTTTAGTATTGATAACAGGACTTTTATCTTCTATCAGCTCATATATTTTTGATAGATTTGATGTACTCTCTACAAAGTTTTTAGTTATCTTATTATTGGGTGCTGCAAAAATCTCAAATACATCCCCCTGCTCAATAACTTTCCCCTGTTCCATAACCACCACTTTATCACAGATTTCTTTAATAACATGCATTTCATGGGTTATAAGTACAATGGTAATTCCCAGTTTTCTGTTAACTTCTTTAAGCAGTTTTAAAATTGATTTAGTAGTCTGGGGATCCAATGCACTGGTAGCTTCATCACTTAAAAGTATCTCTGGATCATTGGCAAGGGCTCTTGCAATTGCCACCCTCTGCTTTTGACCACCGGATAACTGAGATGGATAAGCATGAATCTTATCTGAAAGTCCTACCAGCTCCAACAGTTCCAATACCTTTTCTTCAATTTCCTTTTTACTTTTACCAGAGTACTTTAGGGGATATGCCACGTTCTGATATACATTACGGGAGGCAAATAAGTTAAAGTGCTGAAATATCATACCAATGCTTTTCCGCTTTAACCTTAACTCCTTTTTACTAAGAGCCGTAATCTCTGTATCTCCTATGTAGACCTTGCCTTTGGTTGGCCTCTCCAGAAGATTGATGCAGCGAACCAGTGTGGATTTCCCAGCTCCTGAAAATCCTATAATGCCGAATATCTTTCCCTTCTCTATATGCAAGTTAACATTTTGGGCAGCTACTACAGTACCTGCTTCTCCCTCAAATGTCTTATCTATATTTTCTATTCTAATCATTTCCTCACCCCTCACTTCCTTTTTTAGTTATAATTAATACCTTTTTAAATATATGGAATAAAAAAACAGGTGCCAAAAATCCTGCACACCTGTTGTATAATAATAATGACTTTTAATTACTTTATACAATCAATTGCGCAGTTTATAAACCATCATTTCTACCATAGGCATGAAATCACAACACATGATACAATCTTTTGTCATTTTTACATTTGTTGTAGCCATATCTCTTCCTCCATCCAATGCTACGTAGTGTAAAGACTTACACTATCTTTTTTTATTAAAACCTTTATATATCAAGGGTTACACGTTATTTAGATAAAAAATAACAATGACCCCCCTTTTTCATGTATAATGTAATCACCAAAACCACA
>JAAYPX010000264.1 GCA_012519565.1 Clostridiales bacterium
ATGATTAATCCACAAAAATGAACTGTTTGCAACAATATGGTGAGTAAACCTTTAGTTTTATATCACCGTGAATAATTCAGGTTAAATTAATTTTCTAAGAGAGATAATAGAAAGCATTATAAAAGATGTAAATTATTTTGTGTATCAGCAAAGAGAACTTTCTGGAAATGAACTAGATATATATACTTAACATGTCGAAATAAGTTTATTTGCTATTATAAGCATTAACAGTTATGGATAAATTACACATATATATTTAAATCTTACATCAAAGATGAAGTTGAATACTGCCTTCGTAATAGACCATTAATGTACACTTTTAGGCCATTAAATGCCATATAATAGGCCATCTAGTGCCTCATGAAGACTAAAGCTGTAAAGAGAGCCCCAATCAGAGGCTCTCCTTAATAACATTTTCCTAAAGATGGCTTGTCCTTCGGTAGTGGATACCATGACGTTCTCGCATAGAAATCTCTCCATCTATGAGTATCTGGTAAGAGTCATGTACTATACGATCAAGTATTGCGTCAGCTATTTGAACAATCTCAATCTTTGAATGCCATCCTTCTGGAGCGTATTGAGAACAAAATATTGTTGATGCTTTCTTTAATCTAGCTTCGATAATTTCAAAAACATGAATTGCTTCTTCTTGAGATAATAGTGTAAGGAGCCATTCATCAAGAATTAACAACTCTATCTTCTTGTATTTAGATACAATCTTACGATAACTTCCATCAGCAGCATATTTAGCTGCTGTCAACTCATCAATTAGTTCTGGCAATCGAACGTATTTCACTATTTCTCTTTAAAAAACTGGCGACAGGCTTGTACACCAAATGCATTTGAAATCCAGGTTTTTCCGTTTCCTGAAGCTCCCATTAGAATAATATTATGGCCTTCAAGTATATAGTTACAAGTTGCTAGTTCAAGAATTAACTGTTTATCTAGATGTCGATCAGGATGATATTCAATATCCTCAATAGAAGCCGTTGGATCATTGAATGTAGCTTGTTTAATCAATCTATTCAATTTATTGGATTGATGACGGGAATATTCGTAATCAACAAGTAGGTTAAAGCGTTGATCAAAGGGCATGTCTTCATAATCTGAGTCTCTTGTTTGCTCTTCATATAGTTCAATCATACCAGATAAGCGCATCTCAGCAAATTTACGTAAAGTTTCTTTATTCCTTATTTTTAATACCTCCAAAATATTTGGCACCTCTAACAAAGCCATAATTCTTATCAGTCTTAGCCTCTTTTAAAGTTCCATTTTCTTTTGATTTTTGACTATCTTTCATGCACTTTAATATTGTCTTAAGAACAGATAAAGTTGGTGACAGGAGTATGTTCAAGGTATTTTCTATGGTTATCAAGCATATGATTAGGGTTAGTAGAAAATTGACCAATTTCTCCTAAAAGTTTTTTATGTGATGCAATTCTCATATCTTTGAAGTATACTTCTATTAGGTCCTTAGTAATTCTAATATCAACTCCACTTTGAACATACTCATAAGGAACGGAATAGTACATGCGGTTCACTTGGACATGATAATTTAATTGAATCTTTGCAGTTTTCCATTCCGCTAGTTGGTAACGTGGGTAACGAAGGGGAATCAACTTACTCCTTTCCTCTTCGTTATACACACTCCTTCTTGAGCCTTCTCTTTTTTGGAAGGGTTCATCATTTAACTTATCTACATCTTCTAATATTTTTGAATTTAGGTCATCGAGGCTAAAACATTGATAATATCTCAAAGAAGCAATAATTTATCTACTAATGTAACCGACACTTCCACTTCCTTCAACACTAGGCTTATCCTTAGGTGCTTTTACTCGTGCAGGGACAATTGTTGTTTCATAATAATTTGCTAAATTACGGTATGCCTAATTTAATACTGGTTCCTCTAACTGCTTTATTCACACCTGTCTTTAAGTTATCAGAAACTAAAACCTCTGTGACCCCATTAAAGCATTCAAATGCATGAATATGTGCCATCAACCAACTTTGTGATGTCATATTAAAAAATCCTTATGTATAAAACAATTGACTATATTGTAGGGTTGCAACAAATACATAGACAGGTATCTTCTCACATGTAGTTCTGTCTGTAATAGACAAAGTATCACCAGCCCAATTAACTTCCATAATTTCACCTTGTTTGCGTCTTATGGGCATGGTTAACTTATACTTCTTTGTGTAATTTCCATAGTGTCTACAAAAAGTTCTATAAGCGTAAGGGATTTGTTACTATACCTAGCACGTCGGGAGTACTCATAATGAAGCTACTTTAATGTCATATTTTTCTTTTGTAGCTCACGATGCACCTCTTCCCAATCTACAGGGAAATATCCTTTTACAATAGCAATAGCTTCTTTTTTAGGGAACAAGAACTCTGCTAACCATTGGTTGGTCATTTCATCAGTCAATTCGACCAAGTCTAAATGCTTAGCCTTTTTAATTACATCTGATACTGTTTGCCTGGAATGACCTACACTGGAGCTAATGGTTCTTTGACTTGTCCCCTTGAAATGTAACTCAAGTATCCTGCGGTAATGAATCATAAAAAGCTTCCCATATAATTTAGTCATGCACTAAGCATGCACATTCATTATATAGGAGGTGTAGAATAAATGGTCTATTAATTGCATTTGATGGTCTATTTGATAACAATTAGTGGTCTAAAATTAGGCATCGATGGTCTAATATGAAGGCAATACTCAAAGCTTTCTTATCTATTTCTTTTCGTGGGCTCTGCCCACACCCGACCCATGAAATGGTTTAGAAATTTTTGGGTGCCATTGCCTGCAACAAGCTTAACGGCTGTTGCAGGCAATGGCTTCTCCTTGCATAAAGAGAGGTTATTTTTCTTTAATACCAGATATATTTCTCTGATATTTGGGTTCAATTTTAGGATAGAATTCGCCGTAACTATCTCTTGGAATATCAATGAATTCACCATACTGGCTTTTAACTGTTTTAGTTGAATATCCATTTCGTTTATTGGTTGTTAGATTTTAAATCTTTTTCATTTTGACATAACCAAGTGTGACATCCATCTTATCTTCAAGTTTTCCATGTTTTCATCAATACTTGGCATCATTAAATATATTGATATTATTTACGAAAAAACTTGCAATAAATGTAAAAATGTAATAAACTATATATAGTAAATAATATACATTTATTATCTGTTGCATTTATTATTAATTTGGCTGTTTTATCGAGTCTGTCTCTTTTATTTAGCTTAAAAACTAAAGAAAGGTAGATATATTATGAATAAATTTGATATGTACGAGGGTATGGCAGTATCATCAAGTGACGATCTATATTTTTTGAAAATGTTTTCAGATTATGATCGATGTACAGATGAACCTTTAAAAATACTTTATGAAGATGTAAATTCGTTTTATTTTAAAGAATTGCGAAAAATACTTAATATTGAAGTACTATATGATGGCGAAGATGAGTTAAAAAAAGTATCTCAATTAAAGCGTTGGGCAGTAGATTATTTGGGTTTCAAAGGAAAAGAATTAGCTTCGCGTAGATATGATAAGTTGGATTGTATAGAGATAATAAGTATTGCTAAATCTGAAGGATATGCACTTAATTGCAGATATATTTCTTTGATATTTACTATTATTTTGTTAGCTGCAGGCTTCAAAGCAAGACTTGTTTCATGTATGTCAATGGATTTGAGGGATAATGAATGTCACTGGGTAACCGAAGTGTATATACAGAAATTAAAAAAGTGGATTGTAGTGGATGTACCATTGGATTTCTTTTACTTTGATCAAAGGGGTAATCTATTAAACTTAATAGAAATGCGTAGGTTAATAATTAGTGGCAAAGAATTAAAACTTTTTTCTACTAATAGTGAACATATTATGTTTGCGCAACAGTATTGGAAAAAGAATATATTTAGATTTAAATTTATATTGGAAAATAAGCATGATATGCTTTCATCAAACAAAAGGGATTTTATAGTCTTAAACCCAAAAGGATTTAAAATGGAAGATAAAATTATAAAATCGTCAAAGAATGTAATTACATCTATTCATTATTGTTATAACGATAAATATTTTTGGGAGGATATATAATGTATAAAGTGTCTAAATTCACATATAGTTGTGTAAATTCATATAATGAGTTGTTGCTTTACAATACATATAATGGAATTAATAGTTTTTGTAAATATCCAGATACAAGATATAAAATGATTTTTGAAAGAAAAGAAAAATATAGTTTAAATGAATTTGCTAGTAAACAATTGCTTGAAAAAGGTATTATTGTAGAAGAAGAAGCTGATGAAGAACAAAAACTGTTTTATCTTATAATGGACAGTATTAAGTCGGATAAATTAGTTTTATTTATTAATCCTACAGAAAAGTGCAATTTTAGATGTAAATATTGTTATGAAACGTTTGCACATGGTGAAATGACAAAGGAAAAGCAAAAAGAATTGATTGCATTTGTAAGAAATAACATTCATAAATATTCTGGTTTACATGTAGCATGGTTCGGTGGGGAACCTCTACTAGCAAAAGATTGCATAAGAACGTTATCTGAAAGTTTTATAAGAATATGTAATTTTAATAAAAGAAGATATGAAGCAAGTATGACAACCAATGGATATCTACTTAATAAAGAAGTCCTTAGCGAACTGTTGGATTTATATATTAAACAGTTTCAAATTACTATAGATGGCACGAAAGATATACACGACAGAAATAGGGTGACTGCCAATGGATTAGGTACATATGATAAAATAACACAAAATTTAAAGGAGATAAAAACTTTAAAAAGATGTGATTATTCAATTATAATTCGATCTAATTTAACTATTGAGAGTTTTAAAAAAATAGATGAGTATTTAGAAGTACTTGAATCATATTGTACAGGAGACAACAGATTCAGCGTAGCTATTTTTAAGGCAGGAAACTGGCTTGATAAAGCACAAGAAGATATTATGGACCAACTTATTACTAACGATAATAATTTGAAAGAAATATATACAGCAATTTTAAATTCAAACAAAAAAATTAATCTTAGTACTTTATTTCTGAATCCAGGCAGTGGAACATGCTATGCAGGCAGATTAAATAATTACTTAATATGTGCCGATGGTAGCTTGCATAAATGCACTGTAACGTTTGAAGATCCTAATACTAAGGTAGGTGAAATTAAATCAGGAACTATAAAACATAATAATTATTTTTATAAGATGATATCTAATTTTAATAAGTGTAAAGATATCTATTCTTGCTTTAATGCACCAATATGCATGGGTAATCCATGTCCCATTAAACAAAAATCAGGGAGTAATTGTTCTTATTTTAAGGATAGTTTAGATGTAATATTGCAGATATTTGATAAACAAAATCGTTTCCCTATAATTATGGAGGATTAATATGAATTTAAAAGACATAAGGAAAAATGTAATTTTAGTACTAGAAAAAGAAGGTGTATTTATTGATGACGATTATGCAGATGATATTGATGTAACAAATTTACTTGAGGATTCAATACAATTTATATCTATTATTGTAAGACTTGAAGAAGAATTTAGTATTGAAATACCAAGTGAATTACTAATTTTAGATAATTTCAAGTCATTAGAACATATCTGTGAAATAATACAATCATTAATAAAAACTGAAAGTAAAGTATAAGACACTTTATACTTTTCTTTATAAACAAAAAATGAAAGGAGTTATTTTAATGAAGAATATTGAGAAAATTTTATTAAAAAAACGTTTAAAAAACAAAGACAAAGAAAAATTAATGCTTTATTCAACAGAAGGGAACTCATGTTCTAATCAACCATATTCCGCGAACTGTTCTTGCTAACAGCACATATTAACAATATATGCAAATAAATTTAGAGTGTCCTAAATTTATTTGCAGTAATAATTATTATAAATAGAATTGATGATAGAATTATCTTTATTTCAATTACCATTTACATTTTAGTTTTTAAACTGATATCATAAATAATGGGGTTTCTTCTTTGTTTATTTTCAATAGTTATAGCTATAAACAAAGTTGAAACTTTTTATACAATTTATTAGATTTTTACTTCATATAATATAGGATTTAAGAATTAAATATTTGCTTTTGTGGTTCATAACATGCATATATATATCAAAGGAGGATGTAATATGTCAAAATTACCATTTATGATATCTGAGGCATGGAATAAGAGTAGATGTTTATTTTTAATAGTGGTACTTCAGAATATTTTCAAAGCAACTGTACCATTAATTAATGTATTAGGGTTAGGTTTTGTGGTTAATGCTCTCTTATTAGAAAATTCTATGAAAAAGGTATTAAGTATAATACTATTATATTCGCTTACAAACCTGGCAGTTTCAATAATTGAAAATATACTATCATATTTTCAATTTGTTCAAATGCGTAAAGTTACTAATATGATGCAGTTTCAATTTGCCAAAGATGCCTTAAACATTAATTATCATTATGTTCTAGATGGCAAGTTAATAGATTTGAAGAAAAAAGCGATGAATGCCAATCCATCTATTTATTTGTTACATTTCGGAAATGTATTAAACCAATTATTGCAATTTACAGGTATTGTGTATATTATATCACGTCTTAGCCCAGTATTTATTTTATTGATGCTATTCACTTGTAGTATTAGTGTTCTATTAACTTTTAAAAGCCGTGAAACTCAATATGAATTCAATAATTCCAGGATAAAAAGTGATCGGATAATTGATTATCTTTATAAAGTAATGAGTGAATATCGATTTGCTAAAGAAGTGCGGATGAATGGTGCGGATCGTTTCATGAACATTAAGTTTAAAACTATAGTTAAAGAACATTTAAATAAATTCTTATGTCATATAAGTAAATTAAATCGTTTGGATATGATCAAAGTTTCTATAGTAACATTACAAAGTGCGGTGATGTATTTATATTTTACATATCAAGTGTTCATTACACAAATCACCATTGCAGAATATACTGTATTATTAGGAACAACGACGTTGTTAAATACAGTTCTTATAGCATTTTTTGATTATATTGCTCAGTTGAGAAATGTTTGCAAAGATATCGATTACTACCATGAGTATACTGACATGGTAAAGAAATATAGTTCTATAGCAGAAAGTGAGAATATAGCTGAAGTAAAGATGGATTTTAGTAGACCTACAATTGCATTTGAAAATGTCTCATTTACATATCCTGGTACAGAAGTACCAGTACTAAAGAATATTAATTTTGTAATAAATTATGGAGAAAGTGTAGGATTAGTGGGGCTTAATGGTTCGGGAAAAACAACATTAGTTAAGTTACTAGTTCGTTTATATGATCCTGATGAAGGGAGAATAACAATTAATAATGTTGATATAAAAAAATTACCTTTTCATCAATATAATTCGTATATTAGTACCATACTACAGGATTTCACATTATTTGCCTATTCTATTAGAGAAAATCTAGTATTTGGGAAAGAATGTGATGAAAGCATATTACTTGAATATATTAATCAATGTGGTTTAAAGGATAAGGTTGAAACATTACAAAAGGGACTAGATACTTCTATATACAGGTACCTGGATAGCGATGGTGTTGAGTTTTCAGGTGGAGAAGGACAGAAGTTGGCATTGGCCCGTGCACTTGTTAAGAATGCCCCTATTTTGATTATGGATGAACCAACAAGTGCGTTAGATCCTGTGGCAGAGTATGAATTGTTTGCACAATTAAGTAGAATAGCTAAAGGAAGAAATGCTTTATTTATTTCGCATAGATTATATTCAACACGCTTTTGTAATAAAATAATTGTTCTTAATGAAGGGGAAATAAGGGAGATAGGAAATCATGATGAATTAATTAAAGCCAATAATTTTTATGCTGAACTTTTCAATGCACAAGCAAGATATTACCAAGAGAATGGGGTGCTTATACCATGAAGAAGCTTATGTATAAAATAAATATGGGCATTAAAATCTGTAAATTTATCGCTTCTTACGAACCAATGTACATATTTTTGTTTCTATTAAATATAATATGTAGTTCTATTTTACCATTATTTTATGTATATGTTCCCAAAATGTTTATAGAGTTGCTTATTAGTGGGAGTCCATATCCTCAAATTGCTATTAATGTATTGGTATATTCACTAATATTATTATTAATTGAATTATTTAAGCAATTTATTACAACTAAAAGTAATTATCTTATTGAAAAATTTACTCTATCCCTAAAGAATGATATCGGGTTAATTACAATGCAGCTTGAGTTAATAAACGTTGAAAGAGCATCAAATAGAGATATTATTTCATTGGCGAATAATGTATATCAGATAAGCAGTTTAGCTACAATTACACAGAGTATTATATCTAACGTTATTACAGTGTTGGGGTTGTCATATATAATAGTGCGTCTTGAATGGGTATTTGTAATGTTAATAGCTTTAACATTAATTATAAAAGCAATTTTTGTTAGATTTCAATTCAAATATAGGGAAAAACAGCGTATAAAATTTGCAAGGAATGATAGGGTAGGTAATTATCTTACAGATATATTATATTTTAAACAAGGTGCAGTTAAAGAAGTTAGAGTTAATAATGCACAGAATTGGTTAATGGGAAAAATAACTGCATGGCGAAACGAAATGGTAGAGTTACAGTATGCCGATTATGGTTTGTATACACTGATTCAAATATTATCCGCTGCCATGACTACAATTCAGTCTTTTGTTGTATTATGGATTTTAACTGGCAGATATATAGAGAAGGTAATTAATATTGCAGATTTTACAATGTATTATAGTGCTATTACTACAATATCGACAAGCTTATCTTCTATAACAAGTCAAATAAGTGAATATAATAGGCAAATTCTTAATTTTAATGATTTTGAAAAAATAATATCATATAAAAATCCCAAAAATAAGGTCCAGGAATATGATATTAGTTCGGAGCTTATAACCATACCAGATTCAATTGAAATAGTACTTAATGATGTTTGTTTTGCTTATCCAGATAGTAATAAAATGGTTTTAAAGCATATTAATTTAAAAATAGGTAATAGAGAGAAGCTTGCAATTGTCGGTAAGAACGGGGCAGGGAAAACAACCTTTGTAAAATTATTATGTAAGTTCTACAGACCTACTAGTGGAAAAATAACACTTAATGGTATTGATATATGGGATATACCCAATGATAAGTATTATAAATTAATATCAACCGTTTTCCAAGATTTTATTAATTTTGCCTTTTCGCTAAAAGATAATATAATCTTGAACCAACAGTATGATCAGAATAATTTTACTAGTGTGATAGAAAAAGTGGGACTTACCGATTATATAGGTGCCCTTAAAGATGGTGTTAATAGTTATATAACTAAGCTATTCAATGATAATGGAATAGAGCTTTCAGGAGGTCAGGAGCAGAAACTTGCTATTGCCCGTGCATTATATAAAGGAAGTCCTGTTTTAATATTGGATGAGCCCACAGCATCACTGGATCCTAAGGCAGAAAGTGAAATATATGATAATTTCTTTAAAGTTGCAAAAGAAAAGACTACTATTTTCATATCCCATAGGTTAGCAGCATCTGCAAGTACAGATAAGATAGCAGTATTTTCTGAAGGTGAAATTCTTGAATATGGCACACATACACAATTAATGAACTTGAAAGGGCTTTATGCAGAAATGTTTGAGAAGCAAAGTCATGCCTATAGTAATTAATTAAAAATAAAAAATTATAGGAGTATAATAATTATGGGAGTTATTAAAATTGCTATATTAGATACAGGTGTAAACGCAAACCATAAAGAATTTATAAATACTAAACTAAATGGTTATGCATTATACGTGAATTTAAATGGTGAAGTAGAAAAAAGGAATGAATTCCATGATGAATTGGGGCATGGGACTGCAGTGTTTTACTTAATTAATAAATTTTCAAAAAATGCGGAAATAACAAATATAAAAATATTTCATGGTAAAACAGCTAATATTTCACAAGCTGATTTCGAAAAGATTCTAATATATATATGAGAATTATAAATACGATATTATTAATATAAGCATGGGTATAGTTAATTGTAGTACAACTAATCGTATGCAAGAAATTTGTAATCTTTTTAGAAAAAACAATACAATAATAATTTCAGCATTCGATAATGATTGTGCAATTTCTTTTCCAGCCTCACTTAATAATGTGATTGGTGTCGATAGCACCAATGAAATTGAAAATCCATTAGACTATATAGTTAATAATGATTGTATTGTCAATGTAACATGTAGAGAAAAATATGTAAAGGTCGCCTGGGTAAATCCAGATTATAATATTGTAAAAGGTAATAGCTTTAATTGTTCTTTTATAACATCTAGTGTTTGCAATATGTTGCACGATAATGATTTAGATGATGTATGGGACTATTTTTATAAAAAGCAAAACCAATCCAAAATAACAACAAGAAAGCTGGATTTTAAAATCTATAATGCTATTACATTCCCATTTAATAAAGAAATACATGTTCTTGCCACTTATGAAAATTTACTACCATTTAAAATAGTAGGATATTATAGTGCTGCTATAACGGGCCATGTTGGACGTAGTATCAATTCTATTCTCAATCATGGAAATAATAATAGTATAGTTAAGGATATTAAAAATATTGATTGGGAGTCTTTTGATACGCTAATATTAGGACATTTAGATCAACTAAATAGTATTGCAAAAAAAGACTATACCAAATATTTAGTTGATAATGCATGTAGATATGGAAAAAATATATATTTATTCGATAAACTTGATACAAAAATTCCAGAGATATATAATAAAAAAATTTATATACCTAAAACGGATTTCACAAATATAATTAAGAGAAAAGGTAAATTATTTAAAACTAATATACCTATTATATGTGTAATTGGAACTAATTCCAAACAAGGAAAATATAGTTTACAGCTTTATTTACGAAATAAACTATTAGAAATTGGATATAAAGTAGGACAATTGGGAACGGAACCTACCTCACTATTATTTGGTATGGATGAAATGTTTCACTGTGGATACAATCAGGAAATAAATTTAAGTGTTGATGATACTTATTTACTTATAAATCAAATGATTTGGAACATTACAAATAAAAATCCTGAGGTAATTATAGCCGGATGTCAAAGTGGGCTATTGTCTTATAATGACAATAATATTAAATTTTTCCCGACAATGCATAGAATTGTGTTTGAAGCATTACAGCCCGATGTTGTAATTTTGTGCATTAATCCATTTGATGATATAGAATATGTTAATAGAGTAATAAAAACAGCTGAAGGTATTTCTGAGGGAAAGGTTTTAGGTGCTGTTTGTTATCCTATAGACTATTCTGATAATTGGAAAGGTAAATTCGGTAAAAGGGCAAGAATAAGTAAAGAGAAAGAACTATTTTTGAAAGATGTCTATAAAGAGAAATTAAATTTGAAATTATATATGCTTGATAAGGAAGAAGAATTAGATCATTTAATTTTTGAAACTCTTAATTATTTATCATAGTAGCATATAAAAGTATGAATATTGTTAGAGTTCAACGATACCTTGGGTAAGATATGCAGATGATGGAATAGCACACTCCGTATCCTAAAATAGGCAAAATATCTACAACGAAGACTTCAAGAACGATTTGGATGCTTTGGACTAGAGTTAAATTTAGAGAAAACAAGAATTGAGAATTGTGTATTGTAAAGATGATGATCGCAAAGATAATCGTGAGCATGCAAATTTTGATTTTATCGGTTATATATTTAGGCCTAGACATGCAAAGAACAAGTATGGAAAGTTCTTTACTAACTTCTTACCTGCCATGAGCGGGAAAGCAAAGAAAGCTATACGTAAAGAAGTAAGATGGTGTTAGTATATAACTATGGGCACAAATTAATGTTTTCAATATACTAATATATAAGGAAGGAAGTGTCCATACAATGTCTAAAAGAAAAACATACACAGATGAATTTAAAACTATGATTGCAGAACTAGTATTATCAGGAAAAGCTGTTAAAGATGTAGCAAGCGAATATAGCCTAAGTGAAACAGCTGTACGTAATTGGTCAAAGAAGAAAGCTTCAATTAACTTAGAAGGAAATACCACAAACCTTGAGGAAATCAATGGAAGCAAGAAAGAAAACGCAAGAGTCAAGGGGGAAATTGAAATATTTAAAAAAGCTATGGCTATATTCGCGATAAAATAAATCCTGAAAGGTAGTGTAAAATAGTTTGTGTCTATGGTAAAAGATGGCTCTTTCTAGTCAAGAATTAGATATAATAATTCAAGATTGGAAGGAGTCTTTTTATGTCATTAGCAAAGGAACAAATACGACAGATAATTGCAGAAAACAACATTAGCAATGTTCAGGACATCTACTCATATTTAAAGGAAAGCTTTAAGGACATGTTGCAGGAAATCCTTGAAGCTGAAATGGATGCTTCCATTGGTTATGCAAAGAATAAAAAGGAAGCAGATATAACTAGCAACAAACGTAATGGTTATTCTACAAAGACAGTAAAAAGCCAGTACGGAGAATTTCCTATTGATATACCAAGAGATCGCAACGGTGAATTTGAACCAAAAATTATACCAAAATATCAGAGAAACATTTCAGGAATTGAAGAAAAAATAATCTCACTTTATGCAAGGGGAATGACTACTAGAGATATCAAT
>JAAYPX010000039.1 GCA_012519565.1 Clostridiales bacterium
CACCGATTAATGATTTATCATGAATAATTCAGGTTATAGTAATATTTGTTAAAATTTTTTTATTCCAATATACATATAACTTATAAAACAATAAAATTAATCCTATTCATCAAAACTAAATCTCAAAATTATAAAACTATTGTAAATTTCTTCTGTAACGATAATTAACTTTAATTATTATTGACAAGCAGTTGAAATTAAATTCTATAATAGGTTATAATTAAACATTGTAAACTAGATATAATATAATTCTGCATATAAATCATAAATCAATCTGCAAATAATATTTTAAATCATAGATAAAATACTTTGACTTTTTTTTATTTTTGGTTATGATATAGTATGTGATGTTTTTCTATGGCAAATAAAATTGGCTAGAAGTGATTTATTGCACAAAACACTTATACATATAAGATTATAATAGAATGCTGGATTAGTAAATAAAAGGAGATCCCAAATGAAAACCGGTTTTGATCCACAAAAGTATATTGATGAACAATCAAAATACATCTTGGAACGGGTAAATAACTATGATAAGCTTTATTTGGAATTTGGCGGTAAACTTATTGGAGATAAGCATGCCAAAAGAGTATTACCCGGCTATGACGAAGATGCAAAGATAAAGTTACTTTACAAATTAAGAGATAAAGCAGAAATAATTATTTGCGTATATGCTGGCGATATAGAACGCAATAAAATTCGAGGTGACTATGGTATAACCTACGATATGGAAGTTCTGCGTTTATTAGATGATTTAAGAAGCTATGGGCTAGAAGTTAACAGCGTAGTAATAACCCGCTATAATAAGCAGCCTGCTACAACGGTGTTTATTAACAAATTAGAGCGGCGAAATATTAAGGTTTATAAGCATAAGGAAATACCTGGCTACCCTGTAGACGTGGATACCATCGTAAGTGAAAAGGGATATGGCAGTAATCCCTATATTGTTACTAGCAAACCTATCGTAGTTGTGACAGCCCCTGGTGCCAATAGTGGTAAATTAGCAACCTGCTTAAGCCAACTCTATCATGAATATAAATTGGGCAAAGTTGCAGGATATTCTAAATTCGAAACCTTCCCTGTGTGGAATGTCCCACTTAAACATCCTCTAAACATTGCATATGAAGCTGCTACCATTGATCTTAAAGATGTTAATATGATTGATAATTTTCATTTTGAAAAATACAATCAAGTTGCTGTAAACTACAACCGTGACCTAGAGATGTTTCCTGTGGTGAAAAGAATTATCGAAAAAATTACAGGAAAGGAAACCACCTACCAGTCACCAACCGATATGGGTGTAAACCGTGTAGGATTTGGCATTATTGATAATGAGGTGGTAGTGGAAGCATCTAAACAAGAAATTATTCGTAGATATTTTAATACTTTATGCGACTTTAAGAAAGGTCTTTTAGACGAAGATGCTTTAAATAGAATGAAATTAATTATGGAAGAATTACAGTTAAAGCAGGAAGATCGCAAATGTGTAATACCTGCCAGGGAATATGCCGCCATATTAAAAGCTAAAAGCAATGATAATGAAGCCATTGCTGTGATTGCCTTTGAGTTATCTGATGGGAAAATAATAACTGGTAGAGGTTCATCAACTATGGACTGTTGCTCCGCTGCTATCTTGAATGCCATAAAGTATCTTGCTGGTATCAGTGATGATATTTATCTATTATCTCCTCTGATATTAAACACTATAAGAGATCTTAAAGAGAAAGATTTAAATAGTAAGAATCCTTCCCTAACAGCCAATGAGATTCTAATAGCCTTAAGCATTTCTGCAGTCACAAACCCTACAGCACAGTTAGCATATGATAAATTATATATGCTAAAAGGGGTGCAAGCCCATTGCACTGTTATGCTTAATAAGAATGACGAACAGATATTAAAGAAATTAGGTATAGATGTTACCTGCGATGCTGTTTATCCATCTGAGAATTTGTACTATATATAAGAATACCCTTCTATGATAAAGGGGCCGTTATACAATGACATATTTAGAACCATGGACAAACCATGGGACTAAGTATCATTATGTAACTGCCCCATTTTTATTAACCCTTTATTTATCAAAAGGAATACTTCTCCAAACCTCACTATTTACAATAACCTCATACTCAGATGCCCACTGAGAATAGAGACTAGTAAACAGCTGATTTCTTCTTTGTTCAATTACTTGCTCCTTATAGGCAATTGTAGCATCCTCATCATAATCTGTAACACAGTATAATATATGCCACCCATAATCAGTAGAGATTATATCACTAACTTCTCCTGTTTTTAAAGTAAATGCAGCTTGCTCAAAGGCACTATCATACTCCTTAGGCCCCTTACCCCTTCCAAAGGTAAACTGAATTTCTGAGGCCTGTGTATTGGCCTGGGCCAATCCATAGAAATTATCCGTTTCCCTAGCCTGTTCCCATAAAGATTGAACCTTATCATAGGCCTTAGTTTTCTCCTCTGCTGAGAGGGGAAGCATATTTCCTTCATCGTCAAAGTCTACCCCATAGATTAGAATATGCTGCACAGTAATTTGATTCGCCTCATAACTAGGTACATTGTTGTCCACATTAAGGGTTATGGTTTCAAATACTTTCTCTGCCAATAGATTTTCTTGATATACATTTTGTAGCAGTTCCTCCGTAATATAATATCTATCAATATCCTTGTTAGATAGGCCATTATAATGTTTTCTTGCATTAGAATTGGCTTCCTCTATTTCCTCATTGGTAAGCTCTATACCTCTTTTACTGGCTTCAGCTTTTATAACCTTTAATTCTGTTATCTGCTTTATAACTTCATCCTTAATTAGATCACCAAAGCTACTTCCATCCCCATATATATCGATATCCCATATTTCTGAACCATACTCTGTTTCATAAATTTCTTGAGCAGCTTTTAAGTAAACCATAGCTTCATTATAGTAGACCCTCTGGTCACCAATCATAGCAATCAGCTGACCAAAACCAATGTTATCACCATTCAATGTTTCCTCTTTGTTATTATTATCTATATAATAATAAGACATCTCAGCAACCTGATTTTTATCAATATCATAGGACACATATAATTCATAGGCCCCATCTATATATGAATAGGTAATATAATTATTAGAGGATGTGATTGTTTTATCAATTTCCTTTTCATAAAGCCCAGTCAGTATCTGCTCTGCATCTTTTGAAGCTGTTCCAATCCCAATACCAAATATAGTATAATCTTCTGCCTTGTTTAATAGCATAACAGATGCAATTCCATCATCAGTCACTATTATCTGAAGCTGATCTTTCAATACATAGACGCCATTACTGGTTTCTTCTAATGTTGCCCCTGTCCTTCTCTTGAAGGTATCAATAGAAGATCCTAGATAATTAGTCAGCTCAAATCGTTCTTCTCCTGCTCTACATCCATTTAGTATTGAAATAACCCATAGTATTAAAAGCAGAATTGGCGCTCTAGTTAAGATACTGTATCTCCTATTTCTTTTCATCACAAATCCCCTTTGCTGTATTGCTAATATTTATCCATATGTTACCTTTTATTGTAGTTTGCACTGGTTTTCTTGTCAAGGTTTAAGCAAAATCTCTCTGAAATCCTCTAGTAAACTTTTGATATTTTCAAATATACTTATATTGTCTAATCTTCCTCTATTTGGACTTACGCTGTAGATAAAATAAGGGATAGCATCTGGATAAAACTTAAGGCTATTTCGATATTTTGTAACCAGTTCCGGTATTTTCTCTGCCTTTATCTTAGCCTTAGGGTACATAGTCAGCTTTACCTCAGTACCCTTTTGAACCAAGCCAGTTATATATGATTTATTACACATTGACTTTATTAGAGCTATGTTTAGCAAATTATTAACTGCACTAGGCATATCACCAAAACGGTCTAATAATTCTTCCTGCATATCCATTAACTCTTCTTGGTTTTCAATTTCAGCTATCCTTTTATAAACGTCTAATTTTTGCACTTCATTTCTGATATAAGTAGCCGGAATAAAGGCGTCCATATCCATATCTACCGTAGTTTCATAACCTTCCTCTTCCATCTGCTCACCTTTTAAGCTTCTTATGGCTTCGTTGAGCATCTTACAATATAAATCGTAACCCACTGCCTCCATTTGGCCACTTTGCTCTGCTCCCAAGAGATTTCCAGCTCCCCTAATCTCCAGATCCCTCATGGCAATCTTAAAACCTGAACCTAGTGCTGTAAATTCCTTGATGGCATGAAGTCTCTTCTCTGCCACTTCCTTAAGCATCTTACCCCTTTTATACATTAAAAATGCATAGGATGTGCGGTTGGATCTCCCTACCCGCCCCCTTAACTGATAGAGCTGTGATAAACCTAACTTATCAGCATCATCAATAATAATTGTATTAACATTGGAAATGTCCAAACCAGTTTCAATAATTGTTGTCGAAACTAAGACATCGATTTCCCCAGATATGAAATCAAACATAATTTTCTCTAGTTCTCTTTCATTCATTTGTCCGTGGGCAAATGTAACATTGGCCTCTGGAACCAGCTTTGCTACCATATTGGCAACCTCATCTATACCATTAACCCGATTATAGACATAATAAACCTGTCCATTCCTAGCCAGTTCCCTATTAATTGCTTCCCTAATTATCTCTTCATTATGTTCTAGCACATAGGTTTGAATTGGCAAGCGGTCTACTGGGGGCTCATCCAGGATACTCATGTCCCTTATGCCTACCAAACTCATATGAAGAGTTCTTGGAATTGGCGTAGCCGTTAACGTGAGAACATCCACATTTTTTTTCAGCTGTTTTATCTTTTCCTTATGGCTAACACCAAAACGTTGTTCTTCATCGATAATTAGTAATCCTAGATTCTTAAAGGCAACGTCCGATGATAATACCCGGTGGGTTCCCACTACGATGTCTAAACTTCCTTTCTTTAGTCTTTCAATGGTTTTCTTTTGCTCCGATGCTGTTCTAAATCTTGACAGCATATCCACACTTATAGGGAAGTCCATCATCCGCTGCACCAAGGTGTTATAGTGTTGCTGGGCCAATATTGTGGTGGGAACTAAAAACACCACTTGTTTTCCATCTGCTACTGCCTTAAAAGCAGCCCGGATGGCAATCTCAGTCTTACCATATCCCACGTCTCCACAGACCAGGCGATCCATAATTCGCTTGCTTTCCATATCCCTTTTGGTGTCTTCGATTGCTCTTAATTGGTCTTCAGTTTCTTCATATGGAAAGCTTTCTTCAAACTCTTTTTGCCAAACTGTATCTGAGCTAAATTGGAAGCCTTCCTTCTGCTGTCTTAAAGCATACAGCTCTACTAACTCTTTAGCTATCTGTTTGACAGAGCTTTTTACTCTGGCTTTTGTCTTTTTCCATTCCTGTGAATTTAACTTATTTAATTTAGGAGGTCTACCCTCACCACCAGAGTATTTTTGAATTACATCAAGACCGGTTGCCAAGATGTATAATACACCTCCACCACCATACTCTATCTTAATATAATCCTTGGTTACCTTATCCACCTCTATCTTCTCTATACCTCGGTATATTCCTAGTCCATGATTTTCATGGACTATGTAGTCCCCAGGCACCAGTTCTGTAAAGCTTTTTATTTTATTACCTTCATAACTGCTTTTCTTTCGTTTTCTCTTCTTCTCTGCTCCAAATATATCACTTTCTGATATAACAACAAATTTGATAAGAGGGTATTCAAAGCCCCGTCTAAGATTCCCATAGGCTACCATAATCTCACTATCCTGCAAGATCCTATCCATATCTTCACTATAAAAGGCGTTAAGATTATATTCTCTTAAATCCTCGCTAAGTCTTTTGGCCCTTGTTCTAGAACCAGATAGCAGAATAACCCTATACTTATTTTTTTTCCACCTCTCAAGATCTTTTACCAATATGTCAAAATTCTTATGATATGAAGCAGTTGATTGTACTGTAAAACCATATTTCCTCTTCGGATTAATATAGGTAGTCTTGACATCCATAGTACTTATAAGAATAGAGTTCTTTTTTGATAGAATGGCTAAAAGTTCTTTGTAACCATAAATAACATCAATCTGTCCTGGCAATATATACCCTTTTTCAATACGGCCTATCATGCCCTCCCGGAATTCTGTTTCAACAACTTCACCTTTTTCAACCAGCCTTCCCGGCTCATCTAAGAAGAATAAGGTATCTTCATTATTAAAATACTCAAAGAAGCTCATGGTATTATCATAAAAATAATTTATAAAGCTTTCCAGTGCAATGGAACCTTGAAAGGCCTCTAAATTATCTTTAAACTCAGCTATTATTTGCTGAATTCGCGCTGCTTCTTCTGTCTTAAACTGCTGCCTTAATGTCTTTACATGTTCCTTCTCTTCATCTTTGATTTTCCTAAGACCTTTTTGTATTCGGTCAGCATCTGGAATTACCTCTGCTGCTGGATATATCACTATACGTTCCACTTGCTCTATGGATCTTTGACTATTAATATCAAAAACACGGATTGAATCAATCTCATCATCCCATAGCTCAATTCTATAAGGGGCATCCTCAGTTAAAGGAAAAATATCTATAATACCCCCTCGGACCGCAAATTCACCGGGGTTTTCCACCTGTGCTTGTCTTTCATAGCCAAGATGAACCAAGGTTTTACTAAGCTTTTCTAGGTCTATGATTGAATTTGAATCTATGGTGATTACACTGCTCTTGATACTATCAAGGGGTAGTAATCGATCCATGCCACCATCCAATGTAGTAATGATTGTGGTCTCTTTGTTCTCAATTAGACGCCTGATAATCTGCAATCTATCCTTTACAATTACATTGCCATGGATGTCCGCACTGTAAAAAATAAAATCCTTTGCAGGATAGAGAAAAACATTCTTATCATACAGTCTAAAATCTTCATAGATCTCTTTTGCTTTTAAATCGTTATAAGTAACAATTACCTTATAACGGAATCCCTCCCCTATACCATGTATTAGATGGCATTTTTGAGAATCAATACAGCCGGTAATTTGTACCGGCAGGTTTTTTAATTTTATATTATCCCTGATATCATTAAATTCTTTTAACTCCTTCAAGGGCTCTGTAAAGGTTTTCAACTCGTAATTCCTCCTGTTTGAAAACTAAATTACTATCTCTTTCTATTATACTGATTCATTGCATCTTCTATGCCTTCTGCAATTATAATCTTACATGCATCAGATGTATCCTTTAGGGCCCCACGGATTACCTCTTGCTCCTCATCCAAAAATCTTGAGAGTACATAATCAGCTAGGTCCCAATCCTTTGGTTTATCCCCAACACCTATCTTAATTCTTAAAAAATCATCGCAGCCCAAATGGTTAATAATACTCTTAATTCCATTATGACCACCGGCGCTACCTTTTTTTCGTATTCTCAGTTGTCCCACATCTAGGCTAATATCATCATAAATAACTATAATCTCTTGGGGGGATACCTTATAATAATCCATTAACTCCCTAACGCTTTCCCCACTAAGATTCATATATGTTAAAGGTTGGGCTATTAAAACCCTCTCTCCCCCTATATATCCTTTACCACATATGGCTTTATGCCCTTTAAAATCTAAAGGTATATTATAATCATCTGATATTCTTGTAATAGCATCCCAGCCAATATTATGGCGAGTAGCCTGGTATTTTGCTCCTGGATTTCCTAAACCAACTATAATGTACATAATATAACCTCAATCTATAAAAATTTATTAATAAACAATGGTCTATATATTTATTGCTTATTTTTATATTATCTATTAGCATTCACAAATGATGTAAATTACATGCCTTACCATTATAATACTAATCATAATCCATATCAACGTAAATTAGCAACATTTTATTTATTCTTCTGCATCAAAAAAAGCAGCCTAAGCCGCTTTTTTTTAACCCAATTATTATTTCTGCTACTACTCTTCTGTCTCTGTGTCTAGTACTGCAATTTCGTACTTCTCGAGGATTATTCTTTGAATCTTATCTCTTGTTTCAGAATTAATTGGATGAGCTATATCCCTATACTCTCCATCCCCGGCTTTCCTACTTGGCATAGCAATAAAAAGACCTTTGTCACCTTCAATTACTTTGATGTCATGAACAACAAATTCATTATCTAAAGTAATTGAGACAACAGCTTTCATCTTTCCTTCTTTGCTAACCTTGCGTACGCGTACATCAGTAATTTCCATAGAGTGGTCCCCCTTCTGTCGTTTTTCGTTAGTAATAAAAAAAAACTAGACATGCTTTAATCTTATACGTTTCTCCTCTATAACTGGCAAATCGTACCATGTGCTTAATGAGACCATTATACCATAACATTTCTAAAATGTGAATAATTTTTACGAAATTATTAATTTTTTTCTTTGATTATTTGTCATTTTAGATAAAATCATTACAATTTAGCATATATTATTCATTTTAGCTGGTTTATATAAGCCTCTCTTACTCTTATCTACATGTACCTGCAACTTATTTTATCTTTTGAATATAATTACTGTATAATCTCCTTATTTATCTGGGTAAACTTGTATATAACTAGCTGTGCCTTTTAGGCACAGTAAAATATTATTGTTTTTTTAATTGAATAGTTTATAATTAAGGATAGTGAAAACCATTAAAACTAATAAGATAGGAAGTGTACTATGTACAGAATAGATTTTAATAAGCCTTGCCGAGTTCATTTTATAGGCATTGGTGGTATCAGCATGAGCGGTTTCGCAGAGTATTTACATACTAATGGATTTACTGTCAGCGGATCAGATAGTCAGAAAAGCGACATTACTGACCATCTTCAGAACTTAGGAATTCAAGTATATTGGGGACAGAGGGCCTCTAATATAACTCCAGATATTGATATTGTAGTATATACTGCAGCTATTAAACCAGATAATGAGGAGTTTATGGAGGTACAAAGACAAGGTTTACCTATGCTTAACCGGGCAGAATTTATAGGGCAATTGATGTTAAATTTTGATAATGCAATTGCAGTATCCGGTACCCATGGCAAGACCACAACTACATCTATGCTTTCATTAATTTTTATTGAGGGTGGTTTAGATCCTACAATTTCTGTTGGAGGGATCTTAGATGCCATTGGTGGTAATATAAGGATGGGCAAATCTGAGCATTTCATTACAGAAGCCTGTGAATATACCAATACATTTCTTGAGTTTTTCCCCAAAAAAAGTATTATACTAAATGTAGATGAAGATCATTTAGATTTCTTCAAAGATATTGATGACATACGCAATTCCTTTCATCTATTTGCTAAGAGGCTTCCAAAAGATGGTCAGCTCTTTATAAATGGAGAAATAGATAGTTACGAAGAATTAATTAAAGATGTAGACTGCGAAGTTTTTACCTATGGTATTATCGATTCGTCCTATTGCGATGAAGTAAGATCCTATGACTACGCCGCTGATAATATTGAATTTGACAGTATGAGTAGCGGTAGCTTTGATCTTTATTATAAAGGTCAGTTTATCGACCGCATTAAGCTTAACGTAATTGGTATCTACAATATATCTAATTCCCTACCTGCCATTGGTATTGCAATGCAAGTAGGCATAGATATAGAAGATATCAAGAAGGCCTTACTAAACTTTACTGGAACTAAACGTCGTTTTGAATACAAGGGTAAGATAGGCGGTGTTACTATAATTGATGATTATGCCCACCACCCCACAGAAGTATCTGCAACTTTAACTGCTTCAAAGACATATGAGCATAATAATCTTTGGTGTGTGTTTCAGCCCCATACCTATACCAGAACAAAACGTCATTTAAAATCCTTTGCTAAGGCCTTAGCCCTGGCTGATAAAATTGTATTATCAGACATATATGCGGCCCGTGAAAAGAATCCCGGAGATATCTCATCCTTAGATTTAGTTAGAGAACTAAAGGATTTGGGTAAGGAAGTTTACTATTTTTCATCCTTTGATGAAATTGAAAATTTTTTATTACAAAATTGTATTAACGGCGACCTGTTGATAACTATGGGCGCTGGAGATATAGTAAAAGTGGGCGAATCCCTCTTAGGTAAATGATTTATCCACATTATCCACAGTATTATCAACATTTTTTATGTAAAAATGCTGTGGATAATTTTTTTTGTGTTAACTTTTCTACAAAGATAGTCTTATGCTATGTGTTTTGCTTAAATATAAGCATTTACGGAGGTTTTTACATAATCTGACATAATTCATCCATAAAGTTATCCACATTATCCACAACATCAACGTTTAAAACTCATCCACTTTTCTGGAAAGAAAGGGCTGTTTGCAGTTTTTTTTTTCTATGTTATAATGTTCACGAGTAACAATAAGTTAATGTATAAGCATTCTGCCCAAGGCAGATAGATCCTTATTAAACACTACTTAGACATCGAGAATAATGCTCAAAGGGATTGGTGAAATTATGAATAAAATAACACTACACGCACAAGGTAATCAGGGTGTTACAATTGTCCCAAATACCTTTATTGATCAATATATGCCGTCAGCTAACGGAGCATATGTAAAAGTATACCTATACCTATTGCGATGCTTAAACGGCAATTGTCCCGAAGTTACCATTTCCTCAATTGCTGACTGTCTTGATAATACAGAAAATGATATAATACGGGCACTGAATTATTGGGAAAAACTTAATCTAATCCTGATATCAAGGAATGCTCAGAACGACATTATTTCAATTCAACTGGCTTCATTAGAAGGACAAGTTGGAAGCAATATTGACTTAGGAGAAAGTAATCATATACATACAGGGATTGCTGCAAGTAGAAGCAACCCCATAATAGATAATGAAGCAGTGACTCCTTTAACAGCTGCTAACACAGTAACTTCAAATAATATAATTGATACAGAACTGGATGAAGTTGCTGCTACAATACATACAGCAATAAAACCTGTAAGGAAAAGTTATACAGACGATAAGGTTATTGAATTAACTAGTAACGAAGAAATTCAATATACTATGAAGATTGTTGAAATATATCTTAATCGTCCTTTGAAACCTATGGATATACAGCTTATTATTTATCTTTACGAAGAGTTACATTTCTCGGCTGAATTAATTATGTTTTTATATGAATACTGTGTATCAAAAGGTAAGAAAAATCCTTCCTACATTGAAACAGTTGCTCTAAACTGGGCAGAGGAAGGTATCGATACTGAGGCCAAAGCCAGGGAAGCAACCATATCCTACAATGAACATTTTAATGCTGTATGTAAAGCATTTGGACTGAATAGGTCTCCAGGACAAATCGAGAGACAGTATATAAAAAAATGGGTTGAGATTTTTAAATTCTCAGATGAAATAATTACTGAAGCATGTAACAGAGCTCTATTACATACACAAAAACCAGACTTTAAATATACTAATAAGATTCTAGAAACTTGGTATAAAAAAGGAGTAAAAGATAAATCTGATATTATAAAATTAGATGAGGAGTTTAATAGCAGAAAGAAGACTGACACCAGTAAGGTTGCACCTATAAGTTCTACTACAAACAAGTTTAATCAATATCCTCAGAGAACTTATACTGCTGATGATTATGCTGAATTAGAACGGAAACTCACGAACAAAGGCTTATAAAGGAGATCTATTATTATGGCTTTAAAAAAAGATAAATATAATCAAATTGTCCGTGAATATGATAATAGGCAACTAAAGAATAAGCATGAACTGGATATGCGGCGCAAAGAAGTATTTGAAGCCGTTCCAGAATTAAAGCAGTTGGAGCATGATATGATTTCCCTATCTGCCCAATGTGGAAGACTTGCTGTTATGGGAGATAGTAGCAGTTTGGATAAATTAAAAACCCAAAGCTTAGATTTACAGGCACGGCAGATAGAACTTCTAGTTTCCAACGGTTATCCGGCTGACTACCTAGAGTTACGTTATCATTGCGACACATGTAAAGATACTGGATTTGTCGATGGAGAGAAATGCAATTGTTACAAACAAGCTGTAGCTGATCTTCTTTATTCCGACTCTAATTTAAAGAACATTCTTCTTCATGAGAATTTTAACTATTTTTCATTTCAATACTATTCCGATGATTATATTGATGATGTATTAGGTGTTTCTCCATTGACCAATATTCAAAAGATTGTGGCTGGATGTAAAAGTTATATCAAGAATTTTGACAAAAACAAAGACAACCTTCTATTTATGGGCAATACTGGTGTTGGTAAAACATTTCTTTGTAACTGTATCGCTAAAGAGCTCTTGGATAAAGGATATACCGTAATCTATTTAACTGCTTTTCGCTTATTTGATATTTTAGAAAAATATAAATTTGGACGGGATACAGAAAGTTCTATAGATGCATCCAACCAGTTTTCTTATATTTTAGATTGCGATTTACTAATTATCGATGATTTAGGAACTGAAATGAATAATACATTCACAACTTCCCAATTATATTTAATAATTAACGAAAGAATGCTTCGGGAAAAATCGACAATTATATCCACCAATTTGTCTTACGAAGATATTAATTCAAAATACGGAGAACGAATCTATTCTAGAGTCATAAGTAAATATTCGATACGAAGAATTATAGGAAAAGATATTCGGAAAATAAAAGCTTTTAACAACATTTGATAACAATAATTACTAAGTTAAATTACACCATCTAAAGGAAGCTGAAAACTTCCTTGACTTAATATATCCGTAGTGGTATAACATTAGATGGGCTTAAAGTGAAATATTAATATAGATTACGGAGGGATTTTAATGCCTAAGAAAAATAATTCTGTTGAAAGTATTCCCGTTGGACCTTTGGGGGTTATTGCATTAGAAGGTATTAGCCAGTTAGGACAAGCGGTAAACAACTATCTTGTAAAATGGAGAGATGAAAGAGAAAGTGAGCATAAAAGTACAATAGCATTTGCTGGATATCAAAGGGACACCTTTTTACTTGATGCTTACTGCCCTAGATTTGGTACAGGTGAAGCAAAAGGTGTAATTAAAGAATCTGTAAGGGGTTCAGATTTATATATACTAGTTGATGTTACTAACTATAGCTTAACATATACAATAAACGGACATGTAAACCATATGTCCCCAGATGATCATTATCAGGATTTAAAGAGACTTATAGCTGCTACCAGTGGTAAAGCAAGAAGAATCACTGTTATTATGCCTTACCTTTATGAAGGTAGACAACACAAACGTAATTCTAGAGAATCCCTTGATTGTGCATTGGCTTTACAAGAACTAATAAATATGGGCGTAGATAGCATAATTACCTTTGATGCCCACGACCCCAGAGTTCAAAATGCCATCCCTCTTAATAGTCTAGAGACAGTGCGTACAACCTATCAGGTTGTTAAGGCGCTATTAAAGAATGTTCCTGATATTAAGATAAATAGTGATAATATGATGATTATAAGTCCAGATGAAGGTGGTATGTCCAGAGCTATTTATTTTGCCAATGTTCTAGGTTTAGATATGGGTATGTTCTATAAGAGAAGGGATTATACTCAGATTATAGATGGTCGTAATCCGATTGTTGCCCATGAATTTTTAGGCTCTGATATTGAAGGTAAAGATATGCTCATTGTTGATGATATGATCTCTTCAGGAGAAAGTGTCCTGGATGTAGCAAAAGAATTGAAGAGAAGAAAAGCTAATAGAATATTCGTTGCTACTACTTTTGGATTATTTACCAATGGTTTTGAGAAATTCGATGAAGCTTATCAGCAAGGATTAATATATCGTATCTTAAGTACTAACCTAATCTATCAATCACCAGAATTATTATCAAAGCCCTGGTATATTAGTGTTGACATGAGTAAATATATAGCTTTAATTATTGATACTTTAAATCATGAAGACAGTATCAGCGGATTATTAAATCCACTGGAAAGAATTCATAATATTATGAAAAAATATAATCAATAATATGGCATGAATAATATTTTAAATAGGGTACACTGGCTATATGTGTACCCTATTTTTTTGCAATTTTTTATACTAACATTCTATAATATTACTTTATTATAAGGTATCTGAAGCTCTGCCAGTACCCTTTCCTCCCTTGTATGACAGGTAAACAAAAGCACTTGCTTTCTTGAAGCTAGATATAAAAGAGCTGATTTTAATCTATTATCATCATAAAAAGCAAAGCTATCATCTAGCAATAAAGGCATCTCTTCCTGTCCTAGAAGCAGATCTGCTACAGCCATTCTTAAAGCAAAATATAATTGATCCATAGTGCCAAAACTAAGTTTGCTTATGGGAATATAATCCCCTTCCCATCCCACTTTAAGATCAAGCTTTTCATCTAGTTTTATATCCTTGTATTTATTATTAGTAACATTTCTAATAATCCTTGATACCTCTTCATTTAACTGCATTCCAAAGTCATCATGAATTTCTATAGATAGCTCCTCTATAGTTTCCAGTGCCAGCATTACTGCCTGTAATTCAATTTCATCTTCCTTATGTTTATTTAAAAGCTCATTATATTTTTGCATATGCTTTTGAAGTAATCTCTCATTGTCTTCTAAATCAGATAGCTCCCATCTTAGTCTTTCTATACTAATTCTACAGTTTTCCAGCTGACGACTTACTTCTTGTTGCTTCTGTAGCATCTCTTCTTTTTGATGTCTAATTGTTATGGCTAATTTCTCTATGGTTTCATCTGTTAGGATATCCTCATGGATAAATTGCACCATATATTTCATAATTATCTCATATAGCTCATCCCTGCTATCTTCTAAATCATCCATACGTTTTTTTAAACTTTTTAGCTGCTCCTTTCCATGATCTAGGGTGTAATAATTTTTTAAATATTCTTCCTGCTTTTTTATAAGCTTATCAGTTCCATCCACCATATATTTTTTACATATATGCTTTAGTTTTGAGCCAAGAGCATTAATCTGCATCTCATAGCTTTCGCATTCACTGTCAATGGTTTTTAAGCTAAGATTAAACCGGGCTCTTATAAGATTATAAAAAACAAAGCCTATTATCAGGATTAATATAGACACGGGAATTGCTAAACCCTTAAATTTCCCTAAAAATAATGTCAAAAGGGCTATGGCTATAGTAGGTACTATAGTAATAAAGATACTTCTGCTTTGATGGGATCTTCTTCTTTCTTCCTTCTGCCTACTCTTCTCAGATAAGAGACCCTTATATAGGCTTAAATCCTGCATACACTGTTCTGCTTCTTTTATATCTTCCTTTAAGCTCAAATTTGAAGATATGTCCGACTCAATTATTGATAGCTGTTTCTGAGTCTCAGAATATTGCTGCTCCAGTTGCTGTCCTTCTTTGATCATCTGCTTATATATCCTATAATTCTCCAGTATGGCAGGGAGCCTATCCCATTGTTGGGCATCATCACTTTGAACATTATGTAAAATCCTATTATTCTCTTTAATAAGCTTCCTTTCCTCAGAAAGTAAGGTTTTTAATTTTACAGATAGCTCTTCAATTTTTTCTTCTTTAGCCATCTCCTCATCAATTAGCTCCTGTAAATCCTTTAGCTGTGAAATAATCTGCTTACTTTCCAGGCTCTTTTTCTTATTGTTTAGATATTTTACTGCCTTTGTAACATCCACCTCATTACTTTTAGCAACAGACAGATTGGCTATATAATTTTGAACCTGGGAGGCAAATTGTGTATCGGTAGAGGCTTTTAGCTGACCTATACTAACAGTGTTGTTATAGGTGGCTTCGGTTAATCCAGCAATCAATTCACTGATATGTCCCTCTTTTAAATTAATTTCCCTGCCAGATACCAAGTCAATTATGGTGAATTTCTTATCGGAGGTATGAAAACTTCTTTGGAGGCGGTATTGCTTCTCATTGATAGTGATATCCATACTTCCTCCATAAGCCCCAGGATAACTCCAGGGTAGGTAACGATTATAGATATCATCCCTAGAATTGGCTGCTCTCCCCCTAAGCCTCTCAATACCGAAGAAGATACCTTTAATAAAGGTATGAATTGTTGATTTCCCTGCTTCATTTTCTCCATAGATCAGATTAATTCCAGGCTTTAACTCAATTTCTAGGTCCTTAAACTTTCCGAAATAATTTATTCTAAGTTTATTTATATACATATTGGCCTCCTATTAATTACCCTTGGATCCTAGTAAAGCCTCTATTCCATAATAGAGGGCCTTACGGGTAACAATATCATGATTTTCAGTCTCCCTTATCTTCTTAATAAATAAACCTATGATATTATCTGAATTCTCTATATACAACTGATCAAAATCATAATCAGGTACTGATTGGTCTATCACATCCAATACATTACCCAGGGACATAATCGCCTCTTTATCATAGACCATAGCAACATCTCGCATACCCTGGATAAAGAAAGTATAGATATGCTGGCTTCCCTCATCATTAATAATTCTTAAGGCCTGATCTTGAAGCTGACCATTGGTTGTGTCTTGATCTACCATAAGATTGACTCTCTTATATTGCCGTATGGAATTTGATACAAAGCGGATATGGGTAATGCTTACATCATTATTTTTGTTAATCTCTCCTATTATGTATCCCCTGTCTCCTATCTCATTTCTATCTAAGGGTTCCAAAGAACCAGCATATGCCATCCTATCACTAATAATTTCTGGCTTATGGATATGGCCTAATGCCACATAATCAAATCCTGCTTGCTGAAGCTTTTTCTTATCCATAGGTATATATTTATTCTCACCCCCATGGGCTAATAAGATATTAATCCTCTGCTTATCAATTGGCTTTATCTTATCATAGAGTGCTTCATTAACCTCACGGGTATGGTAACTTAGGCCATAAACTTCTGTATTAATCTCTGGCAATACAATGGTATTAATTGAATTATCCAAAAACATATGAACATTTTCCTCCCACTGGAAACTTGGATAATTGGACCTGGCAGTAATGCAATCGTGATTTCCTGCCATAATTACCACCTGAGTAGCTTTTAGTTTACTTAGATAATAATTAAGCTCCTTTAACTCCCTAACTAGAGGCTGCTTATGAAATAGATCCCCTGCTATTAATAGAAGATCTACCTTCTCTAAATTACATATGGTTATAATATTATCAAAGCTCTCCCAGATCTCTTTCTCCCTCTTTTCCCCCCAGGGCTTATTTGAATCTGGAACAGCGCCTAAATGCACATCTGCTATATGTATAAACTTCATAATATCACCCCTCTGGTCTACTTCGTAGTGTAAAGACTTACACTATCTTTTTTTATTAAAACCTTTATATATCAAGGGTTACACGTTATTTAGATAAAAAATAACAATGACCCCCCTTTTTCATGTATAATGTAATCACCAAAACCAC